>CAZWME010000063.1:0-12723 GCA_964634515.1 uncultured Pirellulales bacterium
CGATGCGGGCGTATTAACCGCTGATCGCTCGACATCGGACCTGTTCGACGAAGCGGTCAAGGCCGGAGCCGACCCGAAGCGGGTTTGTAATATAATAACGCAGACCGGCTTGAAAATTGCGAATGAAAAGGGATGCAGTGCGGGCGATTTAGGGCTTAAACCGCAAAGTGTCGCAAATTTGGCGGGAATGATTGAAGGCGGCACTATCAGTGCCGGCTCCGCAGGACAAATATTCGGGGCGATGGTCCAGACCGGTAAGGAGCCTGAAGTTCTGGCCGAAGAGCTCAACCTGATTCAAAAAAGTGACGCGGGTGAGCTGGAAGCGATAGTTGACCAGGTCATTGCAGACAATCCCAAGGCAGTTGAGGATGTAATCGGGGGCGGCAAAAAAAGCAAAAAAGCTCGGGGCTTTTTATTAGGTCAGGTTATGCAGAAATCGAAGGGCCGGGCAAATCCAAAAGTCGTTTCCGAGATTCTCACAAAGAAACTTGGTTAAGATTCCATGGCAGATAAATGGAGATAAAAAATGAAGATAGAAAGAAGTGACAATATTGGCAAATCTGCCGTCGAGGTTGACGGCGCCGAAGGCGTCGAAATAAGATGGCTTATTTCCAAAGATGATGGGGCGGAAAATTTCTATATGCGGATGTTTGAAATACAGCCGGGCGGGCATACTCCTTTACATACTCACCCTCACGAACATGAGGTCTTTGCAATTGAAGGCAGCGGAATCTTTGTTTATGAAGGAGAAGAACACGAGTTTGGCGCCGAATATGTGGTATTTGTCCCCGGTGGCAAAGAACACTGCTTCAAAAATACCGGCGATTCCGTTTTGAGAATGCTTTGTCTTATTCCAGCATCGGCGGGATAAGAAGGGGGGCAGGTCCCAAAACCGCCGCAGTCCGGTTTGACAACTCCAGATAACATATAAAGCTCGACTGAGCAATATTATCACAAGCGATAGAAGATGAAGGCAGATGCGAAATTAATTATTTGTTCAGTGGGCTTGTTCCTTTTTGTATTCTCGACCTTCACATACGCCGATGCCGATTGGGCATATAAGAGCAAATATAGTGTATCTTTTCCAATCATTGATAAATGGGAAGGCTCTGTAATCTCGGAATCGCATTATAAAGATGATATGAGCGACCATTATTATTCCCATTTGGATGTGGCCCTGAACTATGAATACCTGGATTGGTTGGAAATAGGCACAAATTACCGGTATATATCCAGGGCAACTGACGACGGATGGAGAAGAGAGAATCGACCGAGTATCAATGCCGAACTTAAATAGGGCTGGTCGGATTTCGAATTCAGTAATAATAATAAGCTGGAATACAGAGTCAGAGAAGACAACGAAGATATATTCAGATATAAAAACAAACTGAAGATAGAGTATCCTATAGAATGGACCGAACTGAAAATTTCACCTTATGTTTCAGAAGTGATTTTCTGCGATTTTGATGTAGGTAGGACAGTTAAATGGATATCGGCTCGAAGCCGGATTTTCGATGCAGCTTCTGAAAAATTCAGAATTATGCATTGCTTATCAGTTTGGCAACGACAAAAAAAGTGATGGCTGGACGGATACTAATTATCTGATAACGTACTTTAAAATTTCTTTTTGAGCGGCTTGACTAATCGAGCTTGAAACTGACAGAGGGTTATTAATTAAGGAAATGGAAGGAAGGTCAATGACCGTTTCCGTAAAAAAGGGCTTGTCGAAGGTGGTGTTATAAAATTTTTTGAAAATCATTGGTTGCACAACCCTGCCGACATCGCAGATATGGCTGTTAGGGTAACTTGTATTTTTAAAATATTTATTCTTAATTTGCTCAGCGCCTGCTGTGCGGTAGGGGGATGGGGGGGCGGTGTTTTTCACTTACCTGTTTATTCTTCAAATCTTCAAAATCATATTTTTTACACCTGTGTGGCTTGCAAAAAAATCGTTGCGAATTGCTTTGACACTTTTACCGGATAGGGCTATCCTGATTGTCATAATGTTATTATGGAAAATATTGAACGTTGATTATTATGAATCGTCGTGATTTTTTGAAAAGTTGTACCGCGGCAGTAAAAGGACTTGCACTGTCGAACTGCGTTTTTGCAGCAGCAGGTTGTGTATCATCCGACTGCTCTGCACAGGGCCGTATTCGCCGAAAACCTCCTAACATTGTTTTCATCTACATCGACGACATGGGCTGGCGTGACGTTGGCTTTATGGGCTCTCAATATTACGAGACACCCAATATTGACAGGCTTGCAAGCCAGGCAGTGGTCTTCACAAATGCCTATGCAAATGCTCCTAACTGTGCTCCTTCACGGGCGTGTCTGATGTCCGGCTGGTACACTCCAAGGCATGGTGTTTACACTGTTGGAACCTCAAGTCGAGGCAAATCGAAGCAAAGGAAGCTTATCCCGATAGAAAATACCACAGTCCTTGATTCGGCAATTATAACCATTGCCGAAGCCATCAAGCCCGCCGGTTACAGAAGCGCCAGTATTGGCAAATGGCATCTTGGTGATGACCCGCAGTTTGGTCCAATAGGTCAGGGCTTTGATGTCAACATTGCCGGCTACAGCGCAGGCCATCCCGCCAAGGGCTATTTTGTCCCCTACAATAATCCCGAGCTTCCCGACGGTCCGCCGGGCGAATACCTCACAGATAGACTCACGGATGAAGCGTTGAAATTTATTGAAACCAACAAGGACAAACCCTTCTTTCTCTACCTGCCTCATTATGCCGTCCACACACCACTGCACGCTAAACAAGAGCTGATTGATAAGTACAAGAAAAAAGCCGGCTCTAACGGGCAGAGCAATCCGAAATACGCAGCTATGATTGAGAGCACCGACCAGGGCGTGGGGCGTATCGCTAACAAACTCGACGAGCTGGGCCTTACTGACAACACCATTGTTTTCTTTTTCTCCGACAACGGCGGCGTTAAAGGTATAACTTCCAACCAGCCCCTCCGTGGCGGCAAGGGAATGCTCTACGAAGGCGGAATTCGCGAGCCGATGTTTGTTCGCTGGCCCGGCGTTGTCGAACCAGGTACGACCTGCGATACGCCGGTAATAGGTGTTGATATGTATCCGACAATTCTCGAAATGACCGGTGCACGAAAGCCTAAAGGAAAACTGTTGGATGGTGAAAGTATCGTACCGCTCCTCAAGGGCCAAAAAAGTTTAAACCGCAAAGCTCTTTTCTGGCATTTCCCAGCTTACCTCCAGGGAAAAGCCGAAGGAGCCAGAGACCCGTATTTCAGGACTCGTCCCGCTGCGGCCGTGCGAATGGGCGACTTCAAGCTCATCGAGTATTTTGAGGATGGCGCTCTGGAACTGTATAACCTTAAGGAAGATATATCTGAGCGGAACAACCTCGCCGGGAAAATGCCGGGAAAAACCGCCGAACTTCATAAATTGATGCTCGAATGGCGAAAAAAAATAAATGCACCCGTCCCCACCGAACTCAACCCTGATTATAATCCATAACCCAACTCGAAAACAAACCGGTCCAAATGCTGTGAAATTTAAGAGCGTTTGGATTTCAAAATTTTACTTTCTGTTCCCGCCAGCAGCCTTTGTATGTTTTCACGGTGTCGGATAATGACCATAAGCGGTATCGCGGTTGCCGCAACAAGTAAAGGCCACAGACTATACAAATCCCAATCCGGCTTCAGAATTATAGCCAAAATCAAAACCACTGGAAAAATAACTGACCCGACGATGGACGCTAAGGACACGTACCGCCATATCAAAACGACCACGACCCATGTCACAATCGCAAACAATGCGCCGATTGTATAATAAGGCCAAAGGCCCAGCGCTATGCCAAAACTGGTTGCGACACCTTTGCCGCCTTTGAATTTCAAATATACTGGAAAGATATGACCTAAAATAGCCGCACAGCCCACCAGCAGCCATAACAGGAGCATAACGACGCCCGCCGGTTTGGCAATAAACATTATCACCAGCATTGGGACCATACCTTTCAGCACATCGAGCACAAAACAAATATATGCCCACTTTCGCCCCAGTGCCCTCGATACATTGGTTGCCCCGATGTTACCCGAGCCTATCGAACGCAGGTCCTTGCCGTGAGCCTTTGCAATGAGCACTCCGAACGGTATCGAGCCGAGCAGATACGCTCCTATCATGGCAGGTATGAATATGAAATACATTATTTTCCGCCTTTCCTCTGCGCGATAGATTCATAAACAGATGCCAATTGCCTGGCGGCGCGACGGATGGAGATTTCTTCTTCTATTTTATCTTCAGCAATAGCTTGTGACGCTTTTTCGATATTATTTGTATCTGTGAAATAAACAATCGCCTCGGTTAATGCTGATATATCTTTGGGCTTATCTATTACTTTGCCGTGTCGGTTGTTCACGAATAAATCAGTAGCTCCGTTGAATCTCGTGGTTATCACCGGATTACCCACTGCTAATGCTTCGAGAATAAATCTGCTGGACGGGTCATAAAAAGTAGGCAAAATAGCAACGTCGGTTACCGACAGGGCGTTTTCAATATGCCTGACTTGGCCTAAGAAAATAATCTTTTTGTGGATTTTTAGCCTTCGGGAAATTTGGCGGTATTTGTTTGCGCGGCCTTTACCGGCTACGATTAAATAGCCTTTTCGTTCCGTATCATAACCTTCCGCTGCCGCCATAGCCTTTATTAAAACACCCAGTCCCTTTAATCTGAAATTATTTGCTGCGAACAGGAAAAGGACCGGATTGTCTGCTTCTTTAAGGCCTAATTTGGCTAATATTTGCGTGCGAAGCCTGTCGGTATGTTTTGTGTTAATGTGCTTGTCTGTTTTTACTCCGTTGGGTATGACCATGATCCTCTGAGCATTAGTTCCGTAGTGTTGCTTAAACTGCTCTGCCACATATTCCGAAAGTGCGGCTATTACAGGTCCGTTCGGTCCCGAAGCGAGCTTGCGCTCAGCACGAAGAAGTATGGACCGTCGAAAATTGGTAAAAGCCGTCAGCTTCTTATAAGATTCGAGCACCTTGTTTTGATAGCTGGCCGCGTTACGCAGAATAGACTCGGCATAAGACCCGCCCCGTGGCTGATATACATCGGCAAAATCGAAAGGTAAAACGCTGTGAATTAAGCCGTACTGATTTTCTGATAAATGTTTCTTTATTGCTTCCGAGAAGGTAAAGTAGCCGGTGCGTTTGACCGCTTTGTCCTGGCATAGAATATGAATATTCTTGGCTTCTGTCTGTCCTTTTGCCGCAAGTATATGAACTTTGAAGCCGAGCCCGGACATCGCCGCTGTCAGCTCGAAAACGGAACGTTCCGCTCCCCCAAGCGCCGTATTTGCCCTTTCTATAATAATCGCGACTTTTGTTTTCATCACGGGATTATAAGCCCAATCTTCTCAAACTGCAAACGGTACTGCTCTGCCGTGCTTGATATCGTGCCGTGCCATCTGCTCTGCTTTTTTTATTACTTTACGAATAAATGCCTTGTCTTTTCTTCTCAGCCTGTTTTGACCGGCATATGTCATATAAAACCGCATACGGTCGGTCTTCGAAAAATGCTTTCCCGGAGCCGAATAATAAACCTGGGCTATATCTTTTATCTGAAATCGCCGGCGCATTAAAACCGGCCTGAAAACACGTGCAAGGTCTATAAGATAAAACTTGCCGCTCTCGCCGTGGAATATGTGCGCCAGGTAAAGGTCTCGATGGCGGTAATTCGTCTCGTGAAATTTTTTTATAAAGGTTGCCGCCTGAACGATAAAATTTCTTCGCTGTTTCAGTTTCTCTGTTGTAACCGGCCCGTCGAAGCAGTCTGGTAATTTCCGTTCTAAGGATTCGGCGTCCGGAATTTTTTCGCTGATTACGAAACTCCTTGTCTCGAATAAAGCGTTGCGTTGTTCGCCGTATGAGATAGCTTTTGGACTATTTATGCCTGACGCTGTCAGTTTATTTGCCGCATCGAATTCATGAAAAGCCTCGCTTCTTCGGTTGTGATGTGACAGCCAGTTTTTAAGCTGGATGAAGACCGGAGGACAGTCATAGCGTTTCATAAATACTGTAGTTGATGATCCCGGCTCAGGAAAATTTATTTCAAACTGTAAGCGGGACCTGTAACTGGCGAGGTTGCTTTTTGTCAGATTCTTGGCCGCATCGAAAGAAAAAACCTCTTCGATGGAAGTTAAACCGGATTCGTTTAACGCCGTTTGATATTCTCTGTCTATGAAAAACGACGTTGAGGTTTCGATAAATTCTCTTTGGCTCAGCACAATTGCCTGCTTGCGATTATTTTCAAGCAGCTCTTTTGCGGCTTCACAAACCATCTCCACACTGATTGATTCCATACATAGATGTTCGCTTTTGTTACATTTCGGCTTGCCGCAAGGGGCGCAATGGACATTACCGATAATCTGAATTTCGTTTTCATAATTCGTATCTGTCCAGATTGGGTCGTTGGGCCCGAACAGGGTGACCACTTTTCTGCCAAGGGCGATAGCTATATGTCGCGGCCCTGTATCGTTGCTTATGACCAGATCTGCAACGGAAAAAAGTGCTTTCAATTCGCCCAGACTTAACGGCGTTTCGGCTAAGTTGATAAGTTTGTGTTTGCTTGAGCTGCAAATTTCTTTGGCTATTTGCCTTTCAACGCTCTCGGGCGCGACGGATATGACAACCGTTGCGTTATATTTGGTAATCAGCCGTCCGGCCGTTTGTGCGAACTTGAGACTGCTCCAGCATTTGCTCGGCCCAAAAGCCCCGCCCGGAACCATTACTACAAGCTGACCATCTCGTTTTAATACTTGCGGCAATTTATCGTTCAGCTTCTGCTGTTCTTCCGGGTCGACAAGAAGTTCAAGATTTCTTTCGGTTGTCTTGCAGCCTAACCATAATGCAATTGCAAGGTAGTACTCGACCATAGAAACAGGCTTGAATTTGCCCCTGCCCCAGCGGCTTCGTTGTTGTCCGGAAAAACGGCGGGCAGGTAGTCTCTGCGGATAAAGCTTCTCCGTCAGAAAAAAACCGCGACATTGGCGGGCATAACCGACTCGCCCTGGTATTCCTGCCAAATAAACCGCCAGAGCCGATGCAAATGAATTCTTGAAAAGGATTGCATATGTGAATTTGTGTTCTTTAAGCTTTTTTGCGATTGTAAACGGATTGTTGTCGTTTAGCTCCAGCCATTTATCGTTAAAGCTGCAGGGTGACAGAATACTGCGGACCACATCCGTGGCGAAAAAAGTAATTTTGCAGGTTTTGAAATGCCGGCGAATGGCCCTCAAAGCCGGCGTACAAAGGATGGCGTCGCCCATAGGAGAAGGAAGCCAGACCAGAATCTCGTCTTCCGTAATTTGTGATTTCCGGCGCGGAGATTGTGATTCGGGATTTGATTTGCACATAGCTATTTTCGCCCGTGCATTATATAGAAGGTTAATGACATAAGCTGAAGAACCATAGCAAAGCCAAGGGGAATGAAAACCGAATTATCATTGTCCTGTCTGTTTGGGCTTATCAAAAACCATATTGTTAGCAACAGACAAAACAGAACAATAATTTGTATAATGCCTGCTATCAGCCTCATTATGGAAAACTCGCCGAACATGTCGGTACGCTGCATATTTTTTAATTGTTTGTTAATGCTCTTCAGCAGTTGTTCTGTTCCTTCACCGGCAATTTCCTGTTCTACCTGTTCTGTCGGCTCTGCTTGCGTCTCTTCCGGCGTTTGTTCGAGCTGTTGTTCCTCGGCGGGCAAAACCGGTTCTGCAACCTCTGGAGTCAGTTCTGCCGCTTGCGAAGCCGGTTCAACGGTCTCGGGAATTTGTTCAGTCTCTTGCTCAACCGATTCAACGGACTCAGGGACTTTTTCGGTTTCTTGCTCGACCGGTTCGGCTTGTTCCTCAGGCTCCGTCTTGGTTTCTGCTTCGGTCTCAATCGACGAACGGTGATATTTTTTTACTATATTGACAACCTCCTTAATATTTATGGCCTTATAGTCAGGCCTGGGGTCGTTTGGTTTGAGCTGTTGTCGGCGGGAAGGCAGGTCTATCAATATAGTTTTGCAACCCGCCCGCAAGCCGGCCCCTATATCGCTGCTGCTGTTGCCCACACACCAGGATTGGTCAAGGTCTAAATCCATCTCCTCGGCAGCTTTCAGCAGCATTCCGGGATTCGGCTTTCTTAACTCACTTTCTTGGCGGTATTTTTTTACGGCTCCCTCAGGATGATAGGGACAATAATAAATCCGGTCTAAAAATGCGTTCTTTTCGGCTAATAGCTGCTCTAAACGCTTGTGAATTTCTCCGAGGCCTTTCTCCGTGACAATGCCGCGGGCAACTGCAGATTGGTTGGTGACAACTACCAGCTTATACCCAAGGGCTTTAAGCTCGATTAGTGCCCTCGGCACACCGGTCAGCAGATTGACCTGCTCCGGACTGTTTATATAACCCGGGTCTTCAATCAAAGTATCGTCACGGTCTAAAAATATCGCTTTATCAGACATATCTGTAAAAAATTTATTCTTCAGTTTAGCTATTGGTAAAACTGCACTCCACAAGGTCGCAGATTATATGATAAGCAAGCTGATGGATTTCCTGGCTCCGCGCCGTTGATTCGTCTTCGGCGCAGAAACAAATATCGGCAATTTGTTCCAGCTTGCTGTTAATCCTGCCCGTAAAGGCTATTACATAAGCATCTTTGTTCTTCGCCGACTCAGCGGCGGCAATAACGTTAGCAGAAGTTCCACTCGTCGAAAATGCCCATAATATGTCACCTTCTCTGACCAGCGCTTCAACCTGTCTTGAAAAGACCTTTTCGTAAGAATAATCGTTGGCAATGCACGTCATAACCGAAGTGTCCGTTGAAAGCGCCACAGCCGCCAGGGCCTTTCGTTCCCTCTTGAATCTCCCCACAAACTCACCGGCTATATGTTGGGCGTCTGCTGCTGAGCCTCCGTTGCCGCAAATATAAACCGTACCGTTTTGCTCTAATGTTCTTATTATCGCCTCCGAAATGGCGGCGACTTTTTCAATGCCGCTTTCCTGAAACTCCGCAAGCATCTTCTTATGCGTTTCGATGGTCTCGATAATCTGCTTTTTTATATCTTCTTTCATCACGATTTTGTTTCCAGCGATTTCATTTTCTCTATTGTTACAGTTGAGCTTTTTCCCTTCACCAGCGGTGCAAGAAGAACCTTGCCTCCGCAGGATTCTACGAATTCCCGGCCAACGACACCTTTCTGAGCCCAGTCCTGGCCCTTTACTAATATGTCCGGCTTTATCTTCTTGATTAAATTAAGCGGATCAGGCTCATCGAAGACCGTAATATAATCAACTACTTCCAGTGCCGCTAAGATGGCGACCCTGTCATGTTGATTATTTATGGGCCGTTCAGGCCCCTTAATGGCCTTTACAGACTTGTCACTGTTGAGCCCGACTACTACTATGTCACCCTGAGATTTACAAAATTCCAGATATTCGATATGTCCTCTGTGTAGCACATCAAAACAGCCGTTCGTAAAGACTATGATATTTTTCCCCTTGCGATGCCATGTAAGTTCATCGAGCAAAAGATCAATCGACCGCACCTTGCCGCTTTTGCCCTGACGGACAATCTCATCGGCTACTTCCTCAATAGTTACCGTTACGGTTCCGAATTTTTCTACTTCAATTCCGCCCGTTACGTTGGATAACTGCACGGCGGTTTTATAATCGAAACCTGCTGCTAATGTTATCGAAAGCGTCGCCAGAACCATATCACCTGCTCCGGTAACATCATAGACGCTCCGGCTCCTGGTCGGTATGATTTGATTGATATTTTCCGCCCTGAGATATGCGCCTTCCTTATCAAGCGTTATTACAACAGCATCGAGCTTAAACTTTCGTGCAAGCTCTTCCGCCGCCTTATCTGCGCTTTGGGCATCTGTGATATCGAAACCAACCGCCGAGGAACTCTCCTTACGGTTTGGCGTAATAACGGTTGCACCCTGGTATTTGGAATAATCGCTTGCCAGTGAAGGATCAACCAGTACCTTTTTGTCCGCTTTCCTGGCGGATTTTATCATTCGCTGGCAGACGGACTGACTCAGAAGACCCTTGTCATAATCCTGTAAACAAACAATATCAGCAGATGCTAATTTATCTTTATAAATCTGCAAAATCGTCTCGTTCACTTCATCGGACAGTGGTTCTGTAGGTTCATAGTCCATTCTGATTAGTTGCTGCTGATGAAGATGCTGTGCCAGACCTATGAGCCTTTGTTTGCTGATAGTGGGGTGGTTGACTGCTGTAATCAAACCGCTGATATCGGCCCCGATTTCCATCAGCTTCTTTTTAAGGGTTTCGCTGTTCTGGTCGTTTCCGATAACACCCAGACAGTCAGGCTTCCCACCCAAAGCCGCTATATCGGCAGCAACCGAGCCTGCCCCGCCGCAGCGATATTCACTCTTGGTAACTTTCAGTACCGGAACAGGCGCCTCCTGGCTGATTCTTATCGCATCGCCGAAGATATAAACATCGAGCATAAAATCGCCCACGACTAATACTTTAGGCGAGCCGAGATTCGTTACCGTTTTCAGTAGGTTTTCATACATAAAATATAAATCCCTGGTTAAAAGGTCTTAAACAATGTCATTCCAGTCTCGCCGTCTTGTTCAAAACAAAGCAGCGGGGCGTGGTATTCTCGTTTTTTCAACAACGACAAATCTTTCCTTCTTGGGTGCTCTAACTACATTTTCGGCATTTTACCTGCTAACGTCTTTTCAATCAAGCCCCATAATTTCTCCTCCCCGGAAAGAAATTTTATCTCTATGCCTATATATGCAAGTGGAATCTCTTTGTTGGACGATGCCGGCCGGGTGATTTTGTTCTGGTCTTTCTGGGTGGTCAGTATCAAATCTGCCTTGAGCCTTTCGGCCTGTTCGAAAATATCCGTTATACAAGCCTCTGTATAGTGATGGTGGTCGTTAAAGATTTTTGAATCGACAAGTTCGGCTCCTGTAGTTTTAATTGTGCTCAAAAAGGACCCCGGATTTCCTATCCCGCAAAAAGCAAATATCTTCTTGTCCTTTAATTCTTCCAGAGCAATTTCTTTGTTGTCTTTTGATTTTATATAAGCCGGGGCATGTATTGACCTCGAAATTACCATCTCCGGATTGATTAGTCGTAGTTTTTCTTCAAGTCCGCTTAATTCATTTTCAGCGATTTGGTCGCACCGGGTAATAACAACAGCACCGGCCCGCTTCAGCGATGAAACAGGCTCTCGCAGCAGACCTGCCGGAAGCATCCTGCCATAGCCAAAGGGGAGTGTCGCGTCAATTGCGACAATATCCAGGTCTCTCGCTAATCGCCGATGTTGAAAACCGTCGTCCATAATCAGCACTTTCGTGCCGAATTTAATGGCAGCTTCTTCCGCGCCTGCAACACGGTCTGGATTAATAATAACTTTGACCTCAGGACAGCTCTCTAAAAATATTGCAGGCTCATCTGTCAATTTTTCAATCTCTTGTGCACTCGTTTTATAGCCTCGCATGAGAATCGCACATTGATAATCTGAAATTATCTTCTTACATAGCCATATTACAAGAGGGGTCTTACCAGTTCCACCGGTGGTTATATTACCAACGCAGATGACTGTTGCATCAACATGATGTGCTTTCAGCAATCCCGCCGAATACAGAAAATTCCGTAGCCGAACAGCTATTGAGTAACCCATTGAGGCGGGGACTAAAAGAAAACGCAACATCATTGAGCCGAATCCACTTTTTTCGCCCGAAATCAATTGTTTAATATTAGCTTGGTCCATTGTTTAACCGGCATTTAAGAAATAATTTACAGCGAATAATAGTAAATGGTCGATGGTAAATAGTAAAGTAAATCTTGCTTTATGCTTTTGGGAGAGAATTGGAATGTGCATGGTATGGTGTATTAAAATGACATCTCTTGATTTAAGTTCTATGCTTATGGTTGATGTGCTAAAACAAACAGATTGGGAAGGTTAGATAGGATGATAACGCAGGATGATGTGATTTATTTCACAATTACAGACAGGTTCTACGACGCTGATAGCAGTAATAATGTTTTAGTCGATACGAACGAACCGAGAAGGTATCACGGCGGCGATTTTGCAGGCATAATTGAGAAAATACCGTATTTGAAAAATCTCGGCATAACGGCATTGTGGATTACCCCGGTCTATCTTAGCGTTGGCCGCGTCGGTGACAGCGATGGATATCATGGATACTGGGCACTGGATTTCAATAAGGTCGATCCGCATTTATACTCTAATGATCCCGCTTTGGCCCAGGGCAGTAAGGAATACTTAAAACGTCTCTCTGATAAATTGCACGAAAACGGCATAAAGCTCATTCTCGATATGGTGGTTAACCATACCGGCTATCATAATGAAACTTATAATCAGTATCCCGAAAAAGAAATAAAAGACGACTGGTTTAACAAAAGCAATGGTGATGATTTGATTAAAAGCCAGTTATGCGGCCTGCCTGATTTAAATCATAGCAAGCCGGACGTAGTTGATTATTTCATCAACAATATCACCGAATGGATTGAGCAGACCAGGATTGATGCGATTCGTATGGATACCGTTAAGCATGTTGAAGACACGTTCTGGTATCATTTTAAATCGTACGTCAAGGGCAAGCACAGAGATATAACGCTTATAGGAGAGGTTCTCCAGTGGGATATCGATTCGATTTCAAGGTATCAAAAAGAGCATG
>CAZWME010000064.1:0-12684 GCA_964634515.1 uncultured Pirellulales bacterium
ATCAGGAAATGAACACCTGCAAGCACGAAAAGCTGCATCCAGTAAAATGTTGCGATTCTTCTATTCAAGTATCAACTGACTGGCACCTCAAATTTGTTACCGGTGAGCTGTTCGTAAGCCTCAATATATTTATCGCTGGTTTTGGCTCCGATATCATCGGGCAGCTCGACGCCCGGGCCTGATTTGTCGAAGTTTATACTCTCAAGGTAATTTCGAACAAACTGCTTATCGTAACTTTCCTGATCCCGACCGGGCTGATATTTATCGTCAGGCCAGAAACGTGAAGAGTCCGGCGTTAAAACCTCATCAATCAAAATAATTTTACCATCGACACTACCCCATTCGAACTTCGTATCGGCAAGTATTATCCCTTTACTCCGGGCATATTCGCCGGCCTTTGTGAAAATCATAGTACTTTTATCCCGAACATAGTTTGCGGTTTCTTCGCCGATGATATCGACACAGCGTTCGAAGCTGATATTTTCATCGTGTGCACCTCTCTCGGCTTTTGTAGCAGGTGTGAAAATCAGCTCGGGCAGCTTCTGGCACTGAGTGAGGCCGGGAGGCAACTTCTGACCGCAAACGGTTCCGCTTTGGCTGTATTCTTTCCAGCCGGAGCCGGCAAGATAGCCTCGCACAACACACTCAATCGGCAGGACATCAACTTTTTTAACCAGCATACTTCGTCCGGCCAACTGTTCGGAATAATCGCAGAACGGCTCAGGAAAAGCGGCCACATCATCGCTTATCACATGGTGCTCGATATCCGGGCTTAGATAATCGAACCAGAACTTAGAAATCTGTGTAAGAATAATTCCTTTGCTGGGTATGCCGTTAGCCATGACCACATCAAAGGCGCTGATTCTGTCAGTAGCAACTATGAGCAGCTTGTCGCCCAAATCATATATGTCACGAACCTTGCCTCGATTCGGCTGAAAACCTGCTATATTTGTCTGTAAAACCGTCTCCATAAAACATCCCTTTCAATTTATAGTTCGCAATGTAACATGCGAATTATCGATGATAAGCAACCAATAATCAACTATTTTTCGTCCTGGGCTATTCTAAAATCAACATATCCCAATATTTTTTCTCGGATCTTTTCGGTATCTTCATCAGTTGGCAAAAAACCAAGCAGCTTTTCCAGATATCCGCACCTTTTTATTCGTTTCAGTGTGGATATGAAATTAACATCATAGACCCAGCCGAGCAGAGACAGCTTCAGGTCGTTCAATTTCCTTACTTTTCTGTTATCCACACACCGACCACTCAACAGCTCATTAATCACATCTGCCGAGTACCCCGGCTCATCCGGAAGCTCCATACCAAGCTTGAAGTTCTGCGGATTTTCATGGTATTGTTTGTAGTATTTCATTACTACATAGTACGCATCCAGCTTGTCGGCATCGCGTATCAATTTCGAGCACAGCAGGCACGGGCCGTCCAAACCGGGAGGCAATTCTTTGCGTCCGTGGTATTCAATCGCTTTTTGAATTAACAGCTTTTCCTGAAGGCTAATACCATCAAGCACCTGATTCTTTTCCAAAACTTCCAGGCCCAGCAGGCAGTGGTCCACACTTTTGGTGTCGCTGTACATGCGGTATTTAATAAACTGCTCGAACCGTCCGACATCGTGCAAAAGGGCTATAGTTTCGCTTATAAGCTTTTGATTTTCATCAAGGCCCAGCTCGCCGGCCAAATACAGCATCTCCTTACAGGTCCGGTGGCTGTGGTTTTCTTTGAGTTTTATATTAGCATTGACGATTTCATCATCGCCATAAAAACCCGCAACATAATCATCGAACCAGATTCTGAACTTGTCTAACTGTGTTTGCTCCAAAACGTCCCGACTTATAATAAAAATTCCTGCTGCGTATTCCAAAATAGTCTATGTGAGGTATAATACCGTCTAAATGGATAATAGTCAAAAGGAGTAAATAATATGCCAACGGTAAAAGATGTGATTGTTAAAAAGCCTTCTGAAGAAGAGGCTGCGGCCTGCAAGAACTGGCCTATATGGAATTGTCAGCCCAGCACTTTCGACTGGGCATATACGGAAAAAGAAACGTGCCTTTTGCTCGAAGGCGAAGTAACAGTTACAGACGGCAAAGACTCGGTAAGCTTCGGGGTGGGCGACCTTGTGGTTTTCCCCGTTGACCTCGAATGCACGTGGCAGGTAAGCAAGGCGGTAAAAAAACACTACAACTTCGGCTAAAAACAAATAGCTCGGCGTTTCATGCGGGATTTTGCCAAGGATTAAATTCAGCCGGTTTGAAATTGAGCTTTCGTCCGGCTTCTACGGCGGCGTTTACTTTCAGTACCGCTACAGCCGTTTCATACGCGAGTTCGGCAGGGCAGTTGAGCTTAGCTTTTCCGCGGATTGCATCAAAGAAATTTTCCAGATGCGGCTGATGAAAAGGCTTGTACATCCCCACCGGTACATTAAGAACTCGACGGTTCGTATGCCAGGGTATTCCTTTGGCCATATTGTGGACATTGTTGATCTGCGGTAAAGGAAGACTTTCCCCAACAAAAAATATCCTTGCGACCTGCTCGACCGTGAGCTTGTCTATAACTTTCATCATCTCGTCATGACCAACCAAGCAACCTTCTTTGACACACCTGGCCCAAACCATATTGTCGGAATTCATCAATTCCGGCAAAACAATTGCCCGATTGGCAGTCTCCGATAATTCCAATGTCCCCTGTTCGCCAAAGAATCTTTCAAAGCACCCATCGCTTCTGTTGTGACTAAGTATCTGGTAGTATAAGCAGATCGGTCCCTGATCGGTTTCGTATTCGTAAACAGCCATCATGGTGTCATACCATTGGTGGGTCTTTTTGTCGAGGTAGCTGGTGCGCCCGCTGGCCATGACGGAACTGGGATTTGCCCCGAGAAACCAGTTGATGACGTCTATTTTGTGCGATCCGAGCGAGACAACCGGGCCGCCTCCGAGCCCCCTGTACCACCGCCAGTTGCGGAATTGAGCCATCGATTCGTAGCCGTACCTTTCGAGGGTTGCGCGATCAAGAGAAGCGTTCCTTGGCCAGCCCATAGGGGTTTTTACTACCCGGTTCCACTGGGCTGAGACGGCGGCAATATGCCCGAGGACTTTGCGGCCCTTCAGGAGTTTGTCATAGCAGTAAAGGTATCGAGGGTTGCTTCGTCGCTGGCAACCGATTTGTAACAGCTTACCGGTTCTCCGGGCGGCCTCTACCATTTTTCCAGCGCCTTCGATCGTGTTGGACATCGCCGTCTCACAATAGACGTGCAGACCGTCCTCGAGGCAGGCCACAGTGTGTGGCGAGTGCCAGAAGTCGGGCGTCGCGATTATCACCGCATCGAGATCCTTGTCGAGCATGTCCCGGTAATCGGTATAAGTATTGTGCTCATGACGATAGTACTTGAGAAACCGAGAGACACGTTTTTGATTGAAAGTAGTCCAGATGTCACACAGCGCCTTGAAACGAATGCCGGGAATCCTCCGGCAGGCATGCATTAGCACATGGCCCTGAGTACCTGCCCCGAGCAGAGCGACGTTTATATCATCCGGTTTTTGTTCTATCTTTTTTTGTCCGGAAGCTATCGGTGAAAACACAAGACCCGCTCCCACGCCTGCCGCCGAATGCAAAAAGCTGCGTCTATTTATTTTATCTTTTGTTTTTTGAGTATTCATTTTTCCGCTCCCTTCAAATTTGCAAGATTAGAAGCGGTTTCAAAACTCAATTTCCGCTGCGAACGTCTGCAATTCTCTCTCGCGGCGTTGTCGGCACAAAATTCGTCCTCGACGTAGCTTTGGCTACGCCTGCGGCGATTTTGAACCTCCGCCTTGCTATAGAAAATTTCGCTCGTTCTCGCGATGAAAGCAGTTTTGAAATCACTTATAGACATCTTGCGCACCTATCACAAAATAAACACGCCATTTTCTTTCCAGAGCCGCCGTTATCACAAGCCCTCCGTTTATACAGACGCTGTAAGTGAGATTTTTAGTATGAGGAAAACATTTTACCCCCGCGTGATTTCCAACAATCCTGATTGCCGAACCGACTTTTTTGTTAAACCAAAATGTAAAACAGTATTGCCATAAGGGAAAACTAATGCAGAAAAACATAAAATAAAGCGAACCGAATATAATGGTTTTTTTATCTCAACCCGGATTTATCATATAGTTCGTGACATATGGCCTGTAATTTGATAATTTGGAGCCTACGGAGAGCACTCAACCCAGTCTTGCCCGGCAGATGCGCGAGGACCCAATAGGTGAAACACGCAAGGACGCTCTGAGGCCCAGTTTTGACACAGCACAAACGATATTACATTATTTCCTTTTCCGTTCGCATGTTGAACCGATGTATTTTGGATCTGCTAAATTCCATCCAGTCCAGATTCCAAGGGGTTTGCTCGGCATTAACTCTGAGGATTTGTTCACCCGCCTCCAAATTAACAATGCACGTAATAGATGCCCATTGATTCCATCCACCTGTTGCGGGAACATCAAACTCGCACAAGAGTTCCCCATCTTTTTGCAATTGCCCCCGACCATCAGGATGACCATTGGCGAGTGCCACTCGAAAGGTCACATCGTATTGTCCTGATTCGGGGACATGAACCTTGTAATCAATCCAATCCTGATTATCAAAATACCCAAGATTAATCACATCGGCAGACAGCATTTCTGTTTCCACACCTGACATGTCGATGAAAGCTTCCGCTTCAATTCTTCCGGGAATTTCATGAACTTCCACTCTTTCGGCCAGCTTGATGTCCATCCAGTTTAAATTCCAACCTCCCACCTGGGCGTGCAGGCGAAATTGATGAGGCCCTGACTGCAGAGTGAGAGGACAGGAGATTGTTGTCCAGTTTTGCCAGCCGTTTGTACCAGGGACAAGAAATCTGGAAAGACGCCGGCCATCCAGATTAACATAGACCAAACCCTGAAAATCATCTGTCAGCTTTGCCGTGCGGAACTCAGCAGAATAAACACCTGATTTGATTACAGCCACGTCAAATTCCATCCAATCGCCATCATCTATCCAGCCGACGTTCAATCCGCCTCCAAGGTCTGAAGTTGTTTCGATGTCCACGCCTGACATCCTCGAGAAATACTCGGCTTCTATCTTCCCCGGGACAGGAAAATAACCGTCGACACAAAAATTTTGAAAAATATCCCTGAGCCACTTGGAATTGGCGTCACCATACTCCCGAGTAGGAACGCCGGCCATGCCTTCGGTATATCCATTCCATGCATTAAAGGTCACGCCCTGAGCAGACGACGAAAAGACCAAATTTGTCAGCGCTTGCCGCCAACTCGAATTGTTACCGTATTGAACGCTTCCTGGGAATACAACATGGGCATCATATCCGGGAGAAATATCAATGATGAAGGGAATACCTGTCTGAATCCAGTCTGAAATAAATTGCTGCTTCCAGTTGATCAATTGTGCTTCATCGTTGCTTCCAACCCAGATTTCCGAGATGAAGCACTGGGTAGCAAGAAGTGATTCTTGTGTCGCGAGCCAGGGGCCCGTTGTTTGCGGAGAAGGCCGGAAAAATCCCGGAGCATTCGTACCAGGCGGCATCACATCAATGGCAAATCCAACCCGGATTCCAGTGTCAGTAAAAATTTTCTGAGCCACGCGATCAAATCCTTCGGCAAATTTTTCATGACTCATATTGTTTTGATTGGACGAAACGTGGATGATTGAAATCAAACAGCGTTCCTCACCGGTTTGATCGTACACGCGTGCCCATCGATCAGGCCAATTTTCATTGCTCGGATTGAGCAAATACCGGTTGATCAGATCCCTGCACATAGCAACAAATCCGGGAGCAGGATTCGCACTACTGCCGGGAAAATCATCTCGAAATATAAATCCCGACGAATTAGGTGTTTCCGCATAAGATTCGATATATGGGGCAATGAGGACAGGCTTATCAGTAACTGCATCAAACAGCTCATCATGAGATCCGGTTGAAGTCTGCATTGGCGCCCACCAAGCCCAGTTATCCGTACCGGGCGGCCCCCAGTACGACATATTGATCACATTCACACCGGCGTCAACCATTGCTTCGACAGCATATTCACGATTGGCTGCATTTACCGACCAGGACAGATGCCGTGAGTCAGAGGGATGAATGGTATAAAGCACTTCATTGGAAGATGCGAACACATCGTAATATTGAATACCATTGCGTGAATTGCCCGTAAAAAAGAATGTGCTCTTGATGGGTTGATTCTCAAAACCAGGATTGGCCAACCGGCCCCAGGTCGTATTGGCAGAAGATGCCATCACGGGCGTCGTCATAAAGAAGGGAATCCAGAAAAGGTTTAAAAACTTCATTGTGATCCTCCTTAATTATTTCCAACAGTTGGCTATGTAATATTATGTCGTTTATTCGAGCCGCTTGTCGAGGGAAACAAAGTCACATTCTATTTGACCTTAATTCTCTTTCAGTTTATCAGGATTCTTTGTAATTGTCAACCAAAAATCGGACCACAATAAAACAGCAGAATTTCCAATGCATGTGTCCCGAAAAGCAGGCAAAAATTTGTGACAGGTTAATCAGTTATTGAATATTCGATGCAGCCAGGCTTGTTAAGTCTTTAGTTTGGTTTGACTGGTTCATTGCTCATACTACTCTCTTGAAAACTTTGATAAATTCAGGTTTACACTCTGGTGGCAAGGAGCCTGGCCACCTTCATAGCTTCCTGCATTTCATCCAGCAGATAAATCTCAGCTCAATAAAACCAATTGAAATCACTCCGGTAATCGTCCGTACACTTCTACTTCAGTGTATTGGTTGATCAAGTTGTTCGAATTGGTGTGGTTGTAGAGGCGAATATACCTACCGACTACACCATCGGCTCCGGCCATCCAGCCCTCATTTGTCTCGACATAATTCAAATCAGTACCTTTACCAAGCCCAAGTGAGCCGTCATGGTCATTGTTGAAAAGGATAGCAGCGTCTTCAAATTTCGGATCCTTTCCGACCTGTACCACAACATCCCAATAGACAGCGGCACGATCGAAACTATGCCACCAAACCACTGCATATATCTCACACTCTCTCTCAAGATCGATAGTGACATGCTGCGGAAGCTCCTTAGGTTCATACTCAACAAAATACTTAGACCTCTTGTCACCATCAGTAATATATTCAAGCTCGCCCAAGATAAACATAGCATCAGTACTGGTGACTGGTTTTCCTTTGGCAACATTTGTCACATCAGGCGGAACAAGTACAAGGGGAGGTTTTTCGGCCAGCTTTTTTCCACGGGACTTAGTACCTATCCTATGATATGTGTCGTACCAATCTGAGGATGGCTCAGGATAATCAACCTTTAAAGGTATCCTGTTATCCACCGCCTGAGTTTCCGGTTGTTTCACCGGCTTTGAAAACTGCGGATCGGTTTTTGGGCTGGGCTGAGGTGAAGGTGCCTGGAGGTCAATCCATTTGGGGTCGGCATCGTCGGCGCCTGAAAACTTACCAAGGCGGGCGTGGTTATTATTACCGCTGATATCGTATGCAATCTGACCTTCTGCGCGCTTGAAATCCCAGCATGCTACAAGGCCGGATTCGTTTCCCTTAAGCGGTTTGTTTCTGTACCGTGCTATCTCGTCGCCGGAGCGAACACCAGACCATAGACGAACCTCCGCGATATCGCCTTTGAAAGGGAAGTAGCTCGGCACAATGTTCTGGCCTATCATAAGCGGTTGGTAGAGTACGGGCATGTAGGTTTCCCGAGTACAGCTCATAGAGACATAGAGCCAGCCTGGACGCGTCGATTGCAATCGCTCCCCACCGGAGAGGTCGACCTGGTATAGTCGCCCATCTTCATTTCCCAAATAGAGATTACCGTAACATTTCCCATCCTGTTGTGATGATGGCCCTACGAACATCATAAAACCTCCGGCTTGTATTTTTTTCTCCTGGAACAGTCTTTCGCCCTTACGCATTAAACTCAGGTAGGACATGAACTTTTCGGAGGTCTTTAACCGCTCGACCTCAGAGAAATCGGGCTTGATCCACATTTCGATTGTGAAGGGAGGTTTTAACGTTAATGTCGGATTGGCAGCAACATATAAATAGTCGTCAACACCATCGAAGGAAAGGGCATGCCTGCCTATCGGCTCTATAGTCGAGCGTGCAATCACCTGGTCGTAGGTTTCATTGATGGGTTTTGTGTATAGCGTATCGACATCCGTGACATTTATCCAGTTTGGGTCGGCATCGTCAGCCTCTATAGACTTGCCGAGACGGGCATGATTGCGGTTGGGGCTGATGTCATAAGCGATTTGACCTTCGGTTTGTTCGAAGGTCCAGCAAGCGGCCAAGCCCAGTTCATCACCGGTAAGTTGTTTGTTCTCATACTCTGAAATCTGTTCACGAGAACGGGCACCGCGCCAGATGCGAATTTCACCTATCCAGCCAGCAAACGGGCTCTCTGGGGTTATAAATTTTCCGACTACCAAGGGATAACCATGACCAGGTTTGTAACGGTCGGAACTAAAGACATGATAGAGATGAATCCAGTTGTCGAAGTTTCTCCTGCCGTAAGACTTGGCGTAGATGCCATTGTCATCAGCAGTGTTGTAGTCAATCATCAGCAAATTGGGGTCATCGCTGAAGCGATGAAATGTGACACCAAAACCCCGGTTCTTGACCCTGCCCGTACCAGTATAGCAACCCTTACTAATCAAGCCCCAGCTCGGCCAGTTCTCAAGCTCCTTTTTAGGAAATTCCGGCTTGATCCACATCTCGACTGTAAACACAGGCCCCAACCACAGGCTTGAACTATCAGGAACGTACAGATAGTCACCTTTGCCATCGAAGTGCAGAGCGCCTCGATCCGGGGGACCTGAAGTTGCGCTTGCAATCATTTTGCCATCGATGTGGGGGTCGTAGGGTTTGGCCAACGGCAGCGACACCTTTTGAGCCAAGCCCTGAGGGAACTTTTGGAGCCGAAATTCCTTTATCTGATTGCGATGATACGGCATGTTAAAGCTAAATTTTTCCCACAGCTTGTCTCCGAACAGAAAGAGGTTGTAACTGGCCGGCTCGACAATTGTGCCATCTGTTTTTATCAAGACAAATCGATATTGCTGATCCCTGGTTTTTTCCCTGTCGCGAAGCAAATTAATGAATACCTTTCCCTCTACATCCTGCCCGATGGAGTCAAGGTTTACGTGCTCCGCAAGTATCATTGTATCATTGAAATCTGGCGGTATGGCCTGGCCGATATCCTGCCAAACTGCAGATATAGGCTCAGACCCGACCTGTAGGTCGGTTTTTGGGTCGGGCTGAGGTGAAGGTGCCTGCAAATCGATCCATTTGGGATCGGCATCGTCGGGGCCTGTAAACTTACCAAGGCGGGCGTGGTTATTATTGCCGCTGATATCATAGGCATATCGACCTTTGGTTTGTTCGAAGGTCCAGCATGCGACCAAACCGGGTTCGGTTCAGGTAAGAGCGACATTTTCATATTCGCGCAATTCCTGGCGTGTTCGAGCACCATTCCAGAGTCGCACTTCACCGAGCAGGCCCTTGAACGGATTATTTGTTGGAATTAAAAATTTTCCCATTACCAGCGGATGACCAGGCGTGGATTTGTAGTGGTCACCTTTGAAGACATGCGTAATATGTATCCAGTCGGAAACACCATTTGTCTGCGGATAACCAGCATATGTCGCTGAATATGTACCGCTGTTATTTGCTTTGCAGAAATCTATGTGCAAGCTCGAAGGTTCATTTAGACGACGGTCAAGTTTTATTCCGAAGCCGGTCAAGTAAGCCCTGGGAGTGCCGACATAGAAGCCCTTGGAAATTAAGGCCCAGCCGCCACGATACTCGGAATCATCAGGGGGCAGTTTGGTTTTTACCCACATTTCGATAGTGAAAGGCGGCTCTAATCTCAAGCTGGAGCTGTCCGGTACCAGCAGATAGTCATCGACGCCGTCAAGCTCTACAGCATACCTTCCTGGGGGCGCCTGATCAGAAGGAATAATTGTTTCAAAATCAAATACAGGAGTACTCTTTTGCAATTGTGATGAAATATTATCAATTCCTGAAGGAGGTAATGGTCGAGCCTGGAATCTGAATCCTTTTAATTGTCGGGTAATAAATGGCGCATTAAAAGTAAATTTTTCTTCTAATCTTTTACCCTCGCCCAAAACTACGTGTCCATCAGGCTCAAGGATCTTTCCGTCCTTTGTAAAAAGCACAAACCGGTATTGGCGGTTCTGAGGTTCTTGTCCATCCCGAACAAATGTAATGAATGTCTTTCCTTCCGCATCATGTCCGATGGAGCCAAGGTTTACGTGCTCTGCAAGTATCATTATATCGTTGAAATCGGGTGGTATGGACTGGCCGATGTACCGCCAATCTCCGGATATCGGCCCAGGTCCGACTTGCACATCGGATTTCGGTGCAGCTTCTTTATTAAGCAATTTGTAGCGGATTTTGATGCCTTTGGGATTTTCAACAAAACCAAGAATTTGAAGAATTCCCATTTTATACTTGGAGGTTTTTATTAAATAAGTGACAGGCAGAAGATTTTCGACGCTCAGAAGAATCGGATCATCGATTCTTACCATAAGCCTGTCAGTAATCTTCTGAGGATCTGCATCCCAGAAATAATTATCCACACGTGCGGCATACATATTAAAGCCAACCAATCCATGAACAGCAGGGGCGGTTTCACCCATAACATCAACTCCATTTTCTTTAATCCATCTCAAGACGGCATTCTCATCATCGAAGTTGAGTGTATCCGGCGGGGTAACAAATTTGCCAGTATCCAAATCGGCAAACATATTTACCTTTGCTCCGTCATCATTGACCGTCATCTCCACAATTTCGTTGAAATGATATCCACTCCAGAATTCCGCACCGTTGGCCGAAGGTTCAATATACCCACCTGCCACTGCATCGTGGATTTTTATAACGATATCCGACTCTTCGCCACTGAGCAGTGTTTTAAGGTTGCGACTGTAAGTTGAACGCATTGTGATATTACCATCTTGGTTTCGCCTGATAAGCTCTACATACGATTCGGCAAGTTTGTCTTTGTTATAGCCTGCCGCTTTTATCAAGCCCTTCAAGGTCAATCCGCTTTCAGGCACAAGATAGCGGCCTTTGTTTTTCACCGCCGATGACCAGATTGAAACCCAGTTGTCGGTATCAGATTTCTCTTTATCTGATAAGATCCTTGTCTGGCCATAATCTTCGATTACCCAGTCTGTTTCAGGCTCTAACTGCACATCGGTTTGTTTGTCGGCATCATCCAACACATGAATATCATTGTCCGGGCATATAAAATAGACATACATTGGCCGACGTTCGCCAGGTGGGGCGATTACAACTAATTGGTCATAATTTTCACGATGCTCACAACGTGAGTTGACTCCAAGCCACCATGAACCCAAACGAACCGGCTTGTCTATACGGACGACGACCGCCAAAGGCAATTTCTTCTGAAAAGTAATTTCGATTTTCCTTTTAAGCCCATCACGCGATAACAGGTCGCGATCACTTGGTAAACGGTGACGGTGGATGACTGGAACACGTTCGTCTTTAACAACTGTTCGGCCAATCTTCACACGAATATCTTTCATTCCGCCTCCACGTTCAGACCAGCGTGATTGCAGGGGTGTGCCATCCGGCAAGTAATACATGCCCATGGCGTTTACCAATTCGCTTGAGCCCCATCCAGCTTCATCCGGCGCACAATCTTTGTCCCTGCGCCATAATGCACGATAGTGCCACACGGTAACTTGGCCTTGTGCGTCAACGTGGTACAAACCCGCACCTGCAGGCCAATGTGTAGCTTGCTCCGGGTATCGCTTTTCAACTTGCTTTACCAAGACAAGCAATTGTTCTAACAGTTTATATTCGAAAGCGTTTAATGGTACAGCTTGAATAGTTCTGCTCGATTTTATTCCGGTCTGCAGACCGTTTTTGAAATTCGGTTTAAGAGAGATGTTTTTGAACTCAACTTGATAGAACCTCCGATGCTTCACATTAATCTTATCAATATCATCCACAGGAACAGCGAATCCGAATGTATGCTGTATCAACTGACCTTCTTGTATCAGCGATCCTTCACTCCAAGATTTGTGACTCTTTCCGTTTTTTGTTATACATTCAAGTTGGATATCCACATCGACAGATGTTGTTGTTGCTTCTATCAACGTCTTGACCACCATTCCTTCTTTCGGGTTAGGCCGTAATCCTGATAGAACAATAACTTTTTTATCTGCCATATTAGTGAATTCAGGATAAACACTATATCTACCCGGTTTGTTTTGAGTCCATTCACCCGCTGCTATATCTACTGTTACGTCGCCTTGAGCAGGCAATGGTTCTGTCTGCTGACCATTTTCTCCCCAAAAGACTACGGCTTGGCCTTTTCTTGCAACCGGACCAGAGCTGAAAAATAAATGATCAAAATTAATTTGACTTCTATAATTCAATTCTTCGAAAGGTGAAAACTTAAGAAGGTATCCGAAGGCTGGATATTTAAAGCTTTGCTTACCCTCCAATTCATATTCTGGTTCCCTCATTACCTTTCCGTTTGGCCGCCACCATTTTTGACCTTTTATGGTTGGATCCTCACAAATCCCAACTAATTCGACTGTTATGCCGTTGGGCAGCGACGCAATAACATGCATATTTGCGACTAA
>CAZWME010000065.1:0-12624 GCA_964634515.1 uncultured Pirellulales bacterium
TTAGAGAGGAGCTTGTCGAGAAAGAGAACCGCCGGGAGCTGAGGAATGACTTAGCTTCCTGCTACAACAACCGTGGAAATGCATATAGGGCACAGGGCAGGCTTTCGGATGCGATAGCGGACTACGGCAAGGCGATAGAGATTAGAGAGGAGCTTGTCGAGAAAGAGAACCGCCGGGAGCTGAGGAATGACTTAGCTTCCTGCTACAACAACCGTGGAAATGCATATAGGGCACAGGTCAGGCTTTCAGAGGCGATAGCGGACTTCGATAAGGCGATAGAGATTAGAGAGGAGCTTGTCGAGAAAGAGAATCGCCTTGAGCTTAGAAATGACTTAGAGAGCAGCTTGTTCAACAGGGCCGCTGCTTACAGCGAAGAAAAGAAATGGAAGAAGGCGAGGGCGGATATTGCGAAGGGTGCGGGATTGCTGCGGGGTCTTATCGAAGAGGGGCAGAGGCACGTGATTGGCTCGTTTTTGCAGACGGCCGGACTTAGGTGCATGTTTGCCAAGGAGTTAGGGGGAGTGAGCGAGGCGGCGGAATGGGCGAATGAAGGGATGCGATGGTTTATGGAGGAAGTAGAGGGAAAAAGGGAGAATGAATTGCTTTTGCGGGCGGCAGCCGGGTTTGTGAAAGGCATTATGGGAAACGCAGAGCTGCTATTGAAGAATGGGCTGGATGAGAAGCTTTTAGAGAGGATGATGAAGAGGTTTGGTGATGAAAGTTGAGAATTTCGTTTTTCGACTTTAGTACTCCGGGCACAAGCTCACCCTTCGTCTCCGCTCACCCTTCGTCTCCGCTCAGGGTGAAGGGGGGACATAGTATTTCTGCGCCTCTGTCCCCGGCGCCCGGCAGAAAAACAGGTAAGCACACCCGAGGGTAAACCCGCCGCGGCGGGTAAATTCCGGAGTGATTAAAACCGGTGCGAACCGCAGGTAGAAACGCTTTTATGGAATGCCCCTGTCTCGCTCTAATCCGCAGCCCATCTTCACTGAAAGAAAAACGCAGCTTATCGTTTTCTCTCACAACTGTCCTTAGCTCATCAAGCATTTTTGCCAGGCCGTTCTGTTCGGCTCTACTCGAAATCCAAAGTCAACAAAATCTCTTTACCGGCAGGCGTCATAACAGCTCTATCCAATATCTCCCTGTTCTCCTTTCGCACCGAGCGGACGGAGCGCTCGAAATGCTCCAAATGCACAACGATCTTCTCAATCCGCTCCCGCCCAGGACAAGTTACCCTGATCAACCCGCTATGTCCATCGTCGGCCACACTCACCAACAAGCTCACCGGCCCAAAACCTGTCGGAACATCCGTAAATTTAATCACATCGCCAGCTCGAGACCACCCACGAGGCATAGCGCCGAGCAAGTGCAATTCACGTCGTTTTTCAAGAATCAGCATGTGCCGAACCAGCCTTATGAATTCCGCACTCGCCCAGTTATGCGGCATATCACCTATGTATTTCTCAGGCTGGCGGCGAGGATTCTGCTCTTCTCGCCAGCATAATAGCGGACAGGCGTGATTGGCGAACGCATAGAAAGTAGCTGCCGCCTTTCGACCATGTCCAAGCCACAAATGCGCATGGGCATAAAAGGAAGCGGCATAGTTCCATATTCCAGCCGGATCCCAGCCTGTCCCAAGTATCAATCCCTCATTCTGATTGGCATCCAGCATCGCCATAGTACCTTGCATAAGCAAATCATCCGCCTCGAAGATGTGCCCCGGATAGATCGATTGCAAAAACGCCCACGCGCCTCGTTGCGGCAGTTGTTCCTGCTCTCCCTTCATCGTCACCGGCACATACTCATTGCCGTGCACGTCACGTAGCTTGTCACGATTTCGTGCCTTCTCGAAATAATCCCAGTAGTCTTCGAACTCCGCCTTCCATTGAGAAGCAAGGGGCTTTTGCAACCGCTCAGCTATCTCAATCGCTGCCTTCAATCCCGCCAATGTCCAATAAACATTGGTGTATTCCCTGTGCCTGCCTCCAAGGCCGCCATCGCCAAAGCCGATCGGCATTAAGCCATAGTTTGCATGCGAAGGGTCCGTCATCGTCATCCGCCGATACTCAATGATCTTATCTACGTTGAACCGCACTTTAGGCCACATTTTCTCCAGCCAAGATCCATCACCAGTAAGCTGCCAGTGCCGCAGAATCATCCAGATCCGTAAACCACTTTTTTTCGAAAACGGTACACCACCAGGCCCCTCATCCTTTTCCAACTGCAATTCCAGACCCGAACGCGCTTCCTGCCCGCGAGCCAGATATGTGACTGCTTCCAGGATAAAAGGACCGTCTGCCGCCCATGTACCCCGATAGCATGTCGGTCCAACCTGGAATGCCGGCTCACCGTTACGAAGTTCGCGAGCCTGATAGATGTTCCGAATGCAGGAATCCAGTAGGCCCTGCACCTCCGGATCCGGCACCTGGATCCGGTCAAATGGCAAATCCACGTCCTCTTTCCAATATCGGATTGCCTTGTCTAATTCCTCTCGGGCTGTCTCAAGCGCTATAGCCGCCTCAGCCTCTTTACCTCGGTAGAACCCAACGAGCACCTGCTCTTTCTCGCCAGGGGCGATATTCTTCTCTGCAAAATACAGCCTCAGTGGATTCTCGATCCGCGAATTTACTTCGTAGATCGCCAAAGCTCGGCTGTCAGCTTGTCCCAGAAGTATCTGCTGATCTGATGGTGCTCCCTCAGCTTCAAACACCCATAGGGCCGTCAGCATGGTGTTCTTGTCCACCGCATTGGCCACTGTGTGGACGCCCATTTCAAGAAGTCCGTCGCCATTCTCATCTTCCGCCTCGAAAGTGAGTACCACCGGTTCATGGCGTCCATACTCAGCAATCAGATCCACCTGTCGAAGTGACTTTCCCTCAATGCGCAAGTCCAATGGGCGCTTTCCCACATCCTCATGCCAACTCTCGATAAGTCCAAACGCGATGCGGTATTTCTTTCCGGCCTCAGCAGGAAATGTGAATGTCAGAGGCCGGTTATAGCCCACGAGAATATCCCAGAATCGCTCATCACACTGTCTTTTTGGCTTGCCCGAGTTACGGCTCACAGCAGGCAAGCGCCCCGGGCGGATCCGTTTTATGGGCTCGCCGTCTTCTGATTGCTTCGGAGAAAACGATACGCACCTCGGCGAAACCATACAAAAGGTCCTTTCCTCGGCTGCATAGCACACACGCTGCATGTCTTGATCCACATGCAACAATTTGCCAGAATCAATCTTTAAGACGATCCGTCCCCGCTGCGGTTTGCGGCCCTGGTTCTCCAACTCCAGCCATAGACAGTCTATGCGCTTATCGCTCCATTTTTCCACCCTTCGGCTCTCAGGTCGCATCGCCCAAGCTCTCTGACGAAGGATCAAGCTACCGTACTTCTGTTCCGTAATCACTACAGGTATTCTGGGGTCCAGAAGGTGTTGGTTGATATCTCCTTGCCCACTTTCGGCCTCCAAGTCTGCTGTAACTCTGACATTGAAGTCATAGAAACGCCCGCCGCCGTAATCATAATACAATCCGCCATCTGAGCCTACGATGCTCTTATGGGGATCGTCCGGCAAGCCTATGCACGCCTGCCACCTTTTCGGGGCGTATCGGAAATCGAGTTTCTGTTCTTCCAAGTTCTCGGTCTGACCTTTTAGCTCAAAGGTTTTTGCCTGAAGCAGGGTCTCGCGCGGATTAGCTACAAGGATTCTTGTCGGGCACGCGACCAAGCCTATTAAGATCAAGCTGGTCATCCTGATAAGGAACCGTGTTGACATATGTGGAACCTCAAGTGAATAAGTAGTAAATTCTTTCTCCGAAATCATACTACTTAAGTGTCCCTGAGGCAAGTGAATCTACCCTCTCTTACGTATGAAAACCTCCCATTATCTGCCCCGGACAAACCATGGATTTATCTCTGAAATGATCAACATATTCATTTCTTCCTGAGATATGCGGCCTCTGGTATAGCAAGCGTCACTGCGAGCTAACGCTGCAGGTATTCGCTGAAGCTTTTAATTTTCTTTAATATTTATCATTCTCACACCTCAGCGTTGTTAATTTTTCCCGTTGATAGACTGTAATTTTTACAATCACTTCCCTGTATATCCCCGACCATCTGTCTGCCTTGCGGTGAATGCATCTCGATAACTTCATCAGAGTTCTCAAAATTCCTGAACTGTCTGTTCTCGACATCCACTAAAAACTCCCGGCCATTTATTCTGGCAACCGGCAGCAACCCGGGTTCCTTCTCAACTTCATGTCCTGACATTTTTTTTATTTCCAAACTCACCGCCCTAAATGGTGATTCGCTCTGGAAAAAATGCGAATCGCCATGCCTATTGCCGAAATTGCCATTGCTGTTTGTCTTCGGAATTTTTGGCTTCACCGCAAGAACATCTGGTGTTAGAATAATAACGAACCTTGCAAGGATTAAATATTATGAGAGATATTCGAGTTGCATCTGTCCAGTTCGAGCATTCTGCCGGCGATAAGCATGCAAATCTAAGTATTATCAGAGATTTTGTCGCACAGGCCGCCCAGAGGCATGTTGAGTTAATCGTATTCCCGGAATGCTGCATTACCGGCTATTGGTATCTGCGGACACTATCTTGTGATCAATTGCAGGCATTGGCGGAGCTGGTCCCCGATGGGCCTTCATCGCTGAGCCTGATGGCCCTGGCTAAAGAACACAACATGACCATCGGCGCGGGGCTCGTCGAGACAGCCAAAGACGGGAAAATGTACAATACCTACGTTGTTGCAATGCCCAACGGTGAGTTTCAACGACACCGAAAGATTCACTGCTTCATTAGCGAGCACCTCTCTTGTGGCGGCGAATACACGGTTTTCGGCACACCCCACGACTGCCGCATCGCGGTGCTGACCTGCTATGACAACAATCTCGGAGAGAATGTCCGAATGGTTGCGTTGAAGGGTGCTGAGATTCTGCTGGCCCCGCACCAGACAGGCGGCTGCAAGACGCCGAGCCCTCATTGCATGGGCCTGATAGAAAGGTCGCTGTGGGACAACCGAAAGGCAAACCCACAGGGGATTGAGGCCGAATTCAAAGGGCCTAAGGGGCGACAGTGGCTTCTGACGTGGCTTGCCGCTCGCGCTCATGACAACGGGTTGTTCCTGATATTCAGCAACGGCGTCGGAATCGACGGCGATGAGGTAAGAACGGGCAATGCAATGATACTGGATCCGTACGGCCGAATCATCACCGAGACGTGGAAGGCCAGCAACGAGATGATCGTCGCCGACTTGAAAGCGTCATTACGAGATAACTGCACCGGCATAAGGTGGATAAAGACGCGGCGGCCTGAACTGTACGGGCAACTGGCCGTCCCGACGGGGCTGGAGAAAGACATCAGAAGTGTGCGTTTCGGAAAAGAGTTATGAAGACGATAGGACTTATCGGTGGGATGAGCTGGGAATCGTCCCTCGAATATTACCGCATCATCAACGAGTACGTCCGAGACAAACTCGGCGGCCTTCATTCTGCGAAGATAATTATGGTTTCCTTTAATTTCGCAGAGATCGCTGCATTGCAGCACGAAGGAAATTGGGAGGCATCGACGAAGCTTTTGACGGATTCGGCCCAGAGGCTGGAGCAATTCGGGGCGGACGTTCTGATTATTTGTACGAACACGATGCACAAGGTCGCAGACCAAGTGCAGAAGAATGTCTCGGTTCCTTTGTTACATATTGCCGATGCAACAGCCGAAGAAATTAAAGCAAGAGGCCTTAAGAAAGCGGGACTGCTGGGAACGAGATTCACGATGGAGCAGAGTTTCTACAAGAAGAGATTGGCGGACAAGCACGGTTTCGAAGTGATCGTGCCGGAGGAAAACGAGCGTTACATTGTCGATCATGTAATTTACGACGAGCTTTGCCGTGGGCAAGTGACGCCATCGTCGAAAGAGACATTTTGCACAATCATTGACAATCTCGTCGCAAAGGGCGCTGAGGGAATCATCTTAGGCTGTACGGAAATAGGTCTTTTGGTCTGTCAACAGGATGTCCAAATCCCACTGTTCGATACGACAAGGATTCACGCAGAAGCTGCAGCACGATTCGCGTTACAGCAATAGGAATGTCAAGGTGTGCATTGGCCCACCATTTCAATCGATATCGAGTAGAACATATAACGAGATACACACTTAGGAGACAAGAATGAAGGTTGTAGCTTTTAATGGAAGTGCCCGTAAAGACGGCAACACGGCGATTTTGATCAGAAAAGTTTTTTCCGAACTGGATGCCGAGGGCATCGAGACAGAACTGGTTCAATTAGCCGGCAAGACGATTCGAGGATGCACCACATGTCGAAAATGCTATGAGAACAAGGACAAAAGATGTGCCGTGGATAACGATATCGTCAATGAGTGTATTGAGAAAATGTTGGAGGCCGACGGCATTATCTTAGGTTCTCCGGTTTACTTTTCAGATATCCCTACCGAGATGAAGGCTTTGATAGACCGTGCAGGCTACGTCGCCAGGGCCAATTCGGACATGCTCCGGCGAAAGGTCGGTGCCGGGGTAGTCGCCGCGCGCAGAGCGGGCTGCATTCATACTCTCGATTCGATCAACCACTTCTTCCTGATCGGCCAGATGATAGTGCCGGGATCGTCCTATTGGAACGTGGGAATCGGAAGAGCCAAAGGAGACGTCGAGCAGGATGAAGAAGGCATGGAAACCATGCAGGTCCTGGGCAGAAACATGGCCTGGCTGCTCAAGAAAATCAATGACTGACAAGCCAACTTGCGAAAAGCAATGCCATCGAGCCTCATTTGTACTGAGGCGGTGTCCCGAAAAAAGCTTCAGTCCATTTTGCAGTAATCTATGCTATGAAAGGCAATCTGAATTTTCAGACCGCTTGCGCCGACAAACCATTTGATTCAATACAATCCCTCGCTTATACTGTGCCGGGAAACTTATCTAATTTGAGGATATGCTGATGGCAACAATAACAAAAAAAGAACTTATCGACCGAATTACAGAGAAGACTCAATGTAAGAATATTACCACCAAAGAAATAGTGCAGCAATTTCTCGAAGAGATAACAGCAGAGCTTGCTATGGATAACCGCATAGAGTTTCGCGACTTTGGCGTATTCGAAGTCAAAGAAAGAGCAGCAAGAATTGCACAGAATCCCCGAACTATGGAGAAAGTCCATATCCCGACAAAACGGTCTGTTAAGTTCAAGATGGGACGGATTATGAAGGAGAAGGTGAATACAAAGGTCGTAAAGGAATAAGCAGCTTTGCTAACACCAAATGATTATTACTCAAACACCCGGAGCTTCTTTATGCTGTTCACCAGCTCTTAAAAGATATTACAAATCAATCCCTACGGGCCATGGCCACTTCCACAAGCAGTCCTGCCACTGCCGCCTTGATTTTTGGTTCGGCCAGCTCTTCCAGGCAGCTTGTCCGGGCTCGCCAAGTAGTATAACCACCTAACTTGTGTTGTTCGGGTGGAGCAATGTAACCTTCGCAGCCGTTTGCCAGACTGATGTTCATTGTAGTCTGCAGGGGACTGGCTGCTTTGACGGCAAGACCAGTACTTCCATAGACCTCGCACGGAACGGCAGCAATGCCCAAGTCGCCGATTCGGATTGCCTGCAGCTTAAGTTCACGGGTCGGTCCCATTTTAGCCAGTTCAACTATTTCACGGGCATAGACCTCTTCCCAATTCCTCGGCTTGCGATCAGCAAATGTTTTCATGAACTCATGTGCATCAGCGACTTCTTCCTCGGTAGGCATACGCACGTCTAACACGAGTCGTCGCTCGCGCATATCGAGTGATACCCAGTCGTAATACTCGATCGTCTTGTAGGCTTCAAAGGCAGCTTGAGCCACTTCGCGTCCGACTGAGAGGTAGTTGTACCTGCGACGCTCCTGGCGCATGAAGTCAGAGCAATTTGCATCACCACTCGTGCCGTTTGACATGATACCGACAAATCGTGGCCGGTCGCCTTTGGCACCGATCATTCGCCCAATCTCAGTGGCAAAAACCGCAAAATAATCAGCCGACAAAGCAGGGGCACCAGCGTAATGGGTCGAATAGTTGCCAAGCAGTGCTAACGGACGACCATCGCGAGTCTGCACCGAAAGAATAGTTACGTCCGGATCAGACGGACCAGTCCGACGAATCGCATTCGCATTATTATGTCCGGGATTCATCTGGGCTCGGTCATCTCGCTTGTCGCTGTACTTATTGGTGAGGGCTGTGCCGGGCTTCATGAGAAAACGACGGCAGTAAACGTTCGTTTCGTCACGACCAACAGCCCAACCAACTCGAGCCGGCCGTAGATTTTTCTGAGCATTACGAATCCCTTCAGCAATCTTACCCGGCAGCCACTTGGCGTATCGCTCATCACAATCAGTACCCAAGCAACCGCAAAGCGACGGTGCCGAGTGTGTGTGCGTGGCTGAAATGAGAATTCGATCAGTTGGAATGCCCGTATTTTTTGTTGCTAAGGCTTTGGCCTCGTCAGCCAATGACCGTGGGACTAAGCAACTGTCCACCACCACGATTGCCAGTTGCATTTTACCGTCGTCAAGCACCAGACAGCGCGCATGCAACGGATCATGGGCCTGATCGGCTATCCGCTCTCGAACCCCGCCGTTCACGAGAACCGGGAATTCAAGCGGCGTTATGTCAATGGCAAAGGCACCAGCCTGGAAGACTTTTACCGATTCTTTTCCCCGTTGCCCTGTTTCGGCGTCAACAGCTTGCGATGTCGACGACCAAGTCCACACTATCGCAACAATAAGAAGGGATGCGAACCGAGCCATTTTATACTTGAGACATTTAGGACAAGTTAAACTACAATACATACGATCCTCCAGAACTTTATCAACAAAAGAATTAGGTTAATGTTAGAAGTCGGAATATCCATATATAATTCACGAAAAAACTATTGTACAGTACATGTTCTTTCATAACACATTTTTATCTGTATTTCAACAATCTGTATCGGGACTTGATTCCGAAGCCGATATAACTTATACTTCTGTAAACCTTAATTTTGATTAACAAAATGACAGTTCCTGGTAGGAGAAACCACAATGAATAGGACAATAAAAATCTTTTCGATGACGTTCACATTAGCCCTTACTCTAAACACCGGTGTTTGCAAGGCAGCCTTATCTTTGACTGTGAACGATCTCAAATGTGAATACAAAACCAATCCTTTGGGGATAGACGTGGTCAAGCCCCGTCTCAGTTGGAAAATCGGGGCATCCCAAAGGGGAACCGTTCAAACGGCGTATCGCATCCGTGCAGCCGAGAGTATCGAAGACCTGGCCAAAAGAACAAAACATCTGTGGAACAGCGGCAAAGTAAGATCCGACCAATCCTTGCACGTGGTCTATGACGGGCCACCTTTGACGGCGCGACAACGCATATGTTGGCAGGTCCGTATTTGGGACAATCACGGCGGCGTATCCGAATGGAGCAAACCCGTGTGGTGGGAGATGGGTTTTCTGAAAGCAAGTGACTGGCAAGCCGATTGGATCGAGCCGGATATCAAGGAGAATCCTAAGAAGTCCAATCCATGTCCCATGTTGCGTAAGGAATTTCGCCTGAAGGGAGTACTCAAATCGGCCCGCGCATACGTCACCTGTCGAGGTCTCTACCGGATGGAGCTTAATGGTCAGGTCGTGGGAGATGAGCTTTTCTCCCCTGGCTGGACAGCCTACCTGCATAGACTGCAGTACCAAACCTATGACGTAACAGAATTGTTAAAGAATGGCACCAATTGTGTTGGCGTCATCCTTGGCGATGGATGGTATCGTGGCCGCCTTGTCTGGCAAGACAGTCGCAACCTGTATGGTGAAAAGGTCGCTCTGCTGGCACAGATCGAAGTGGAATATCAAAACGGCAAACGTGAGGTTGTCTCTACGGACAGCACCTGGAAGGCATCGACCGGCCCTATCCTAAAATCGGACATCTACGACGGTGAGCTTTACGATGCGCGTCTGGAAAAAGACGGCTGGAGCAAGCCCGGCTTCGACGATAATTCCTGGGCCGGAGTAACGGTTGCAGACCTCAATAAAGAGCTTCTTTTCGCATGTTCAGGAGTGCCGGTTAGAGCGATGGAGCAGATCAAACCCATCAAGATCATTGAGACCCCGGAAGGCGAAACCGTCGTGGATATGGGCCAGAATATGGTTGGCTGGATGAGGTTTAAGGTTCAAGGCCCAGCCGGAACGCATATCAAACTCCGCCACACGGAGATGCTCGATGCAAAGGGTAACTTCTATACGGAAAATCTCAGAACAGCCAAGCAAATCGTTGAATACATTCTACGGGGAAAAGGTCAGGAAATCTATGAACCGCACTTTACATTCCAAGGATTTCGTTATGTGGCGGTAGAAGGATGGCCCGGTAAGCTTTCCCTGGATGATCTGAGCGGGATAGTTATCTATTCGGACATCGCACAGGCAGGGACCTTCGAGTGCTCGAATTCTTTGATCAATCAACTCCAACACAATATCCAGTGGGGCCAAAAGGGTAATTTCCTGGACGTACCAACCGACTGCCCCCAGCGTGATGAGCGTCTGGGATGGACCGGTGATGCCCAGGTCTTTGCACGTACAGCGTGTTTCAATGCGCACGTTGCGTCTTTCTATACGAAGTGGTTGGCCGACCTGGCGGCTGACCAACAGCCCAGTGGCGCGGTTCCACACGTGATCCCCAATGTACTATCTTTGGGAGCAAAGCAAGGCGCATCTGCGTCCGCCGGCTGGGCAGATGCGGCGGTCGTAGTTCCCTGGACTATGTATTTGTGCTATGGCGATAAGCGCATTCTCGAGCAACAGTACCACAGTATGAGAGCCTGGGTCGATTACATGGCTAACCGGGCCGGAGAAAGCTACTTCTGGAATACAGACGCCACTTTCGGGGACTGGCTCGCTTTTAACACAACACGCTCGGATTATCCAGGAGCAACAACCGACAAAGATCTCGTCTGTCAGGCTTACTTTGCACATAGTACAGACCTTCTAATACGAACGGCGAAAGTTATCGGCAAAAATGATGATGTCGAGAAATACAGCAGATTGCTAGAAAAAATCAAAAAGGTTTTTCGGAATGAATTCGTAACGCCGAATGGGCGATTAGCTTCAAACACTCAAACAGCTTATTCATTGGCTTTAGCGTTTGGACTGTTGCCTAATACCATTCAAGAACGGGCAGCACAACGTTTGGCTAATGATGTCGACAGATTCAAACATATCACTACAGGATTTTTAGGAGCATCTTTAATTTGTCCCGTGCTTGGTGACTATGGTCATTACAAACAAGCGTTCATGCTTTTGAACAGGAAAAATTATCCGTCCTGGCTTTACCCAGTTACCAAGGGAGCGACCACAATATGGGAGCGGTGGGACGGTCTCAAGCCAGATGGAACCTTCCAGGATAAGGGGATGAATTCGTTTAACCACTACGCTTATGGTGCTATAGGCGATTGGCTCTACCGTGTGGTCGCCGGGCTCGATATTGACGAGCAGAATCCCGGCTACAAGCATATCATCATCCAGCCTCATCCGGGTGGAGGCCTTACTCATGCCAAGGCGCGTCATAAATCGCTCTATGGTTCCGTTGAGTCCGGATGGTGTTTGTTTGAAAAGAAGATGGTCGCGAATGCAGAGGTCCCGCCAAACACCACCGCAACCATAAGGCTGCCCAAAGCAAATCTGGCAGATGTAAAAGAGAGTGGTAAATCACTACAAAATTCAGAATCGATCACTGATATTCACCAAGATGGAACTGCGGTTGTAATGCGTGTGGGCTCAGGGCGATATTCCTTTGAGTACCCCTGGTAACTTTTTGTTCAAGACAGAGAAGTGTGTATCGTGCTTGCCGGAAGTTTCCGATCGGATGTCTATTAAACTGTCCGGTTTGCATTTTGTCTGGCGGATCGCTAATTCTAAACGTCAATCTTTACACATCATGATAATCCAGTAAACTGGCCCAAATGGCCTCAGTGAAGAACAAAACACAGCGGTACTCATTATAAATTGGAACACGTAAGCGGTCACGTCGAACACGTAACGTTCCATAGTGAGGAGTCAGACTTTTATGCCCCTATGCGATAGTATTACCTGTTCGAATGAAACGAGACGTGGAACTTTCACAGCAGATTCATGCCATATTCGAAAGGTTTACACCGCAGATTGAGCCGATATAATGCTATCCCCGGGTCGATTAATATCTTGCGGTCTTTCGTTTGGATTTTACAAGAAAGCCCACGGACTCCCAACGACTCAGTCCCTATAATTTCGATACGCATAGCTAAAAATATAAGTCTTTATTTAAGAAAGGAACTAAAGCAACTATTAAACTATGGATATAGAGGTTCTTTCTGTCCAATACTCCCTTACTAAGAAATCCTATTGCTCCTTCCTTTTGTCTTATATTATCTTTGCCGCTTATCTTCTCCATTATCCGGCCAAGTTCGTTGCCTGAGAGAAGCTGCTCAACAAAACTTTCCGGGAGTTCAAAATAAGGAGAGACGCCATAGCCAAGCCTTCCTTGACTGTCAATTACACATCCCACCCCAAAATTAAACCACTTTGAATAAAGTTTTGTGATTCCTCCTTCGATTCCAACAAAAAAATCA
>CAZWME010000066.1:0-12477 GCA_964634515.1 uncultured Pirellulales bacterium
GTGACTTTCTCAATAAAAGTTCATTGTTTAATTGATCTCTGAGTACTTATATGAATGAAACTATTAGTTTAGTTTATCATCCTTCCAATATTTTGTACCTGCCAAAGTTGCCTGTAAGGCCAGACCGGACTCTGTCATCGAAAATACTTCGATTCCGGAGATGATATCTCCTTCTCCGCTCAACTCGCCGCCTGTTTCGCCGGCTTTAGCTACAGCATCTGCGTGAGCGCCAAAGTCCCAGCCGCTCTCCAAAAACTTATTGAGTGTAACCTTGTCGTTGAAGATCATAACGACACGGTAGTCCTTTGCGCCCAGCCCAAGGCCGACGCCGCCTAATGCCATCTTCATATAGGTGCGTTTACCGGCTGCGTTATCAACAACCGAGCCATAACCGCCTCCGGCGCTCACAAAAATCAGGTTGACGTTGGCATTGCTAAAGGTACCATAGCCGGCTGCCTTCTCAATTTTACCTTTGGTCTCTGGGGCTTCTCTGTACAACCTTTCAAGGGTCTCTTTTTCCATGTCTATTACGACCTGCCGCTTTTCAGTGATCGTCATATTACCCCGAGGGCCGCAGCCTGCAATTATTACAATGATAGCCAAACTTAAAATTATCTTTGCTAATCCTTTTTTCATTTTTCTTCTCCCTGTTCTAAACAGTCTAAAAAATAATCGGACGAAAGTCACCGGACATCTTGAATATTCTGCCTTGGTGATTTTAAAATGTCAACCGAGATTTTCCGGTTATCTGGGCTCAAATACTCCGTCGAGTCCCATTTTCAATATAAGAAAAGGGCTTGATATTTTGCTGTTTATTTCTTTATTTTTCTTTGAGTAGTTTCCTTTTTTGGTTTGCTGTTGCTGTTTCTTTTTGTTTTTTGAGCTATATTTTTCTTTCGCTTTGCCTGCTCCTTTTCTATATCGCGTTTCAAGAGCTTTTTGGATTTCTCCTTTTCACTTGGTGATTTCTGTTTTTGTTCCGCTTTTCGTTGTAATTTAGCTCTTTCTTTCTCAGACAGATTCCCAGACCATCCAGTGCCTCTTTGGCCTCTTCCTTCAGATCCGACCATAACTATCGTAGCTTCTCCAGTTCGAATTTCCTTCCTTGTTGTCCTTCTCATACGAGTGTTGCGAGATAGCCTTTTTGAAGCTTCGGTAGATCCACTTATCGGCGCAAAAACTTTTACCCTGCCGTCCCACTCAATCTTGACATTAGTTGGTTCGATAGTGATGATTTTTGCGTCTTCGACCATATCACCGGCTTTGTACCATTTGTTATTTATCAGTACTTCATTACCGAATATAGCCGGCACTTCTTTTACGGGATGCTGCTTAGGCAAAGGTGGCGCAAACAAATTATTTTTCTTTAGGGCGTCGGCAAGCGACTTGTATTTGGTAAAATACTTGTCAGTATCCCTGGCATCCGTGTTATTTTGCTCAACGGCTCTCTTGACTAAGTTTTCTGCTCTTGCTACGGTCGTAAAAAAACCCGTTATCTTGACCAGGATTAAAACTGCAAGAAGCAGTGAAACAACAAGTAGAGCAATTAAAACTAACTCTTGTTTTTCTTTCAAATAATAAAAATTCATAAACTGCCTTTATTACATGACGAATGTCAATGGACAGTAAAGCCTATCCAGGTTAATAACTCAGCAGAGGTAATATATTATAACTGATATTCGGAAAATTCCAGAATTTCTGTCGAAAAAAAGAGAGAAAGCTGGACAAGCTTTAAAATTGTCTGAGCATATTCACCGGTGATATTGAAAAATCACCGGTGAATATGCTTTTATAGGATCTTTATTTATTCTTCCTTCGTAATACTACGTCCGTGAGGGCGCAGATGGAAGTACCCGCCTATGACGGGCGGGCAAAGCCTGTAATTCAAAATGATACGGGCGTTAGCCCGTAGAAATTTACTTACACTCAAACGACAAAATCAGAACAAGTTTAATCCTGTTTCTTTGATTTAAACAAGCCCTGAACACCTTCTATAAGCTCCTTGCCTGCATCGGCGCCCTCTTCCAGAAGTTTTGTGCCCCCTTCTACAGCGGCTTTTCCCAGCTCGGCAGTTATGCCCAATGTTGTGCTCATAGCATCGGTAACACTCTCAGGCAAAAGCCCGGCTCCCTGTTTTGTCACACCTGTGGCTATAGCCAACAGGATTTTGCCGGTTAATGCAGCCACGTCCAGCTTGTCATCGCTGCCCAGGTCGGTCATGACAATGGGATCCAGTTTCAGTGTAACGGTATCTAATTTACCGGGAACAGGTAACAGCTTTGCATTGACGGTTATATTGGTAAGCTCTAATTTCTCAATGTGAAGCTTTTTAGCGGTTTTCTTTGTTCCGTCTTCCGGCTCTTCTTCTGATTTTGGAATTGCCTTGATAATGTCCTGGAGATTGTTGCTCGTAACTCCTTTTTGTTCGAGGACAACATTCACACCATCAAGCATGATTTCTTTTATATTGACGGTGTCTTTCAAAAGTGAGCCGGCGCTGACCGCAATACGAGCATCTCCTACCTCAAGCAGTTTTTCATGTTTGTAGCCCGGTGGATTATCAATTACAAGGCCTTGAAAGCCGACTTTAGCTCCTAAGATTGAAAAGTCCATGTCGTCTATGCTAACGCCGACACTTAATGTTTTACTTGCCGCGGTTTCAATTCCTGTTTTAAGAAGGCTGTTGCCGAAAAAATGAATCACAACCACGATGCAGACAATCAAAGCTACAATCGCAAGCAAAACAATGCGCAGGATTTTATGTACACTTTTCATTGTTCTATTCTCCTAAAAATTTCTGGTTTTAAGCCCCGGCCATCGCATTTATAAACTCGTCGGCCTCTGCGATGGAAGCCTCCATTTTTTTAATAAATGTATGTTAATCTTTGAATTACATAAATACAATCTTGGCGTGTATTTAGTTTTTTCATAGAATAGCACACGCTGCAAAAGCCCCGACGGCCAGCTAATCGTTGGATATTAATTGACATAGCTGTACAAAAAATAAACCTGACCTTAAAAACTGTAACCTACGCCGAAAAGGTACTTAGTATCGGTTTTGTGAGAACCAATAGCAGGTGTCGCGTCATAATCGAAGATGACCTTAAAAGTCGTAAACATTGTACTGGTAAAATGAGCACGAATCTCAGCGGTTGATGTAAGAAAATAATCAGAGACCTTGTCCGTGCTCGGATAATATGTCAGGTCGTGAATGAACTTAACGTTATTCATTAACGTCTTGTCGAAGTTATACCCAGCCTGGAACGATACTTCACTATTGCTGTCAGTCTGGTTATCAAACTTCTCATAGAGAGAGGCCAGACCAAATTCGGTCGAAAAATTCAAATCTTCGGTTTCAATCCACTGATAACCGGCACCGCCACCGATAATCATCCTTCTGTCAAGCTCTGCGATTGCATCCTTTTCGTATCGACCATCCACAAATCCATACATTTTTTTTGAAAAGAAGTAATCATATTTTCCTTTTGACCGCCACCAGTCCTCTGTGATCTCTTTGTCGCCTGTTGTCTTATTCTGCTGTTTGGTTTTTGCATAGTCGGCGCTGACCTGAGTGCGGTCATTGTGAGCTCTTTTGCTCATACTAAAACTGCCGCTTACAGACTCGGATTTTGTATTGCCGTGAGTAGAGGTAATGCCGGCCGAAAGATTTCCCGTCCACTTCGGATCAGGCTTCGGAGGGGGATTTATCGAAGAAATTGAAGCGAGTTCAAAATCCTGGGCCTTTACGGTACCAGCGCCTTCGATAGCGAATTTGCCGGGTTCGGCGCTTACTATCTTTTGTAACAGAACGTTTTCATCCTTGAGATGGACTGCAACAGGGTCATCGGTACTGAAAGTCTTTATCTTGGATAACTCAATGGTTACCTCACCGATAACATCCGATTTGAAAACCAATTTGCCTTCCAAAAGATGGTCAATTTTTCCGCTAAGACGGTCTCCGTTTGTAAATATGAGTTCGTCCGCATTAATTGATTGAGCACAGAACAAAAGACAAAATGCTAATACCAAAATTTGCCAGCGCATAATCATCCCCTTTCACCATAATTAATTAAAAATAGTTTTAACGACTGTCATTTCAAATATCGAAATAAGCTTTTCAATTTGACCAAAAATCTTAGGCTCCTTGCCGGGCTTCATTCTTAATATGAACATCCCGCTGAGGAAATGGTATCGATATACCATTTTCATCGAGAGCGAGCTTTATTTTTGCGGTCATTACGAAATATATGTCCCAGTAATCTGCTGCTTTGACCCATGGGCGAACGACAAAATTAACACTGCTGTCGGCGAGTTCAGAAACTGCTACAGTAGAGCTGGGATCTTTTAGAACTCTCTCATCTGAGGCCAGAACATTTTCGATAATATTTTGGGCTGTTTTCAAATCATCTTCGTAAGAAATTCCGATTACTAAATCAACCCGTCTTTTCCCATTGACGGTGTAATTTAATATATTTCCATCTGTAATCTTGGCGTTGGGAATTATTGCCCGAACATTATCAGGTGTATTGATAATCGTATTGAAAATCTGAATTTCCTGGACTGTTCCCTTGGTTCCGGCTGCTTCAATAAAATCTCCTACCTTAAAGGGACGAAAGATAATCATTAGAAAGCCTGATGCAAAATTAGAAAGTGAGCCCTGCAGAGCTAAACCTATTGCTAAACCTGCAGCGCCCAGGGCAACAGCAAACTGAGCTGTCTCAATTCCCAGAGGTTTCAGCGCAGCCATAGCTACAAATACTAACAAAACTATATAACTTAGATTTTTTATAAATGATGCTAATGTCTTGTCAACACGTGATTTGAGGAGTGCCTTTTCTATCCAACTGGAGGCGAATTTAGACAGCCAACGTCCAATAAGAAAGATTATTGAGGCCTTGAAGATATCTAATCCATACTGAGCTAAATATATATAGATTCTCTGCAGAAGAGCTTCCATATCAGCCATTTTCTGTGCCCTTTAGTAAAATTTTCAGACTTCTGTTCCGGGGGAATTATACGTTATTTTAGTCTTATATCAAGAGAAAATTCAGTAAAATACCCATGCCTTTCAGCGTTCTTTGCCAACCATCGCTTTATCCCGAACTGGCGGCAAGAGTGTGGATAATTCTAAAAAATTGTTTGTGTTATGATATTTAGTGTATTAGAATATTTTTTATATTCGGGGCGTGGCGCAGTTTGGCTAGCGCGCGTGACTGGGGGTCACGAGGTCGCAGGTTCAAGTCCTGTCGCCCCGATTACATAACTTTAGTCATTTTATTATATATGGCCTCGAATCGACCTTGAACGGTCCATCCAGTTGGATAGTTGCGGTGAATGGTTCGGCTGCGTTTTGAGGCTCTCGCCACGAGAGCGAACAGGTGCCGCCTCAGCCATACTCGAAGCTGAAAGTTCGGTCGTAAGTGCCGTCGTTATTCTTGATATTGAGTTTCGGGGCACGCGGCCGCGCGCCGTTTCGGGTCAGTTCTATGTGCTCATCAAGCCGCCCTTTGATTATTTGATTAAAGGAGTACATTGAACCGCTCTTTCTTGCATCCACGGTTGCGATGATAGGCTCTCCTATATCCAGTTTTAGCTGGTTGCTGTCACTGACTTCGAAAAAATTCTGATCGACGAAACTTTGTCCTGTCAATGCCCATGTGTTGCCCTGGTCATCTTCGCGTTCGAACCTCCAGAGACGAGCAGTATATTCTCCAACGGGCAGTTGCCCTGTCCCTTTATCAGGTTTAATACTAACAATCCCGTTTTCACCATCAGCGGCAAACTGGCTTATCGTTTCCGGCAGGCTTATCGAGCCGAAAACTACATCCTTATCTGATATAGCTGTTGGCGCACTTTTCATCCGATATATTGATACTGCCAACAGACCAAATAGACCTAATCCCAAAGCTAACCAAACGATATATTTGTTTTGCATCTTTACACCTTAACGCATAACTAATTTATCAGCCGTACCAATATCCTGCTTTATACTTCTAATTTAAGCGAGACAATATTTCAATGCTTTTTACCATTTATTTGTAAAGTTTCTTTAATCCGCGTAGTCTTGTTAAAAATCGCGAATCCCAACACGGCCAACAGTACCACTGCCGATATATGACCCAGGATAGAAGGCTCCATCTGGTGCAAATGGGTACGAACTGATGGACCAAGATCAGGAAACATCATATCGAGTAATAGTCCGGCACCAAGGGCACTGACCGCGACCGTGAAAAGATAAGCTATCGCCGTCCGCCCTCCCAGGGCCTTCCAGATTGTTGTAAAAGCCGCGGCGTTGGTAGCCGGTCCGGTTATAAGAAATACCAGTGCGGCTCCCGGTGTTAAGCCTTTCAATATCAACGCCGCTGCGACAGGTATCGAAGCCGTTGCACAGACATAAACCGGTATGCCCAGAAACATCATTACAACCATTGCGAAAATACCGGTGCCCAGCAGTTTTTCCGCAAAAAGGTCATCCGGCACTAAAGCGGAAATACAGGCAGCTATAATAAGGCCGATTAGCATTGCCTTGCCAATATCTCGCGGCAATGTAACAAAACCGTATTTTAATCCTCTGACAATCCTGCTGGTTTTTTTTGAACTGTTGCAACACTCTTCTGAACAAACTTCTTTTGGGCGATTCGAATCCTTTTTTTCTCGGTCAAACACATTGACTAAAGTACCACCGATAATACCTGTGACAAATGCTGCTACGGGTCTGAAGACAGCAAAGGCCGGGCCGAGAAGACTTAAAGTAACAAAGATGCTGTCAATACCCGTTTGAGGCGTGGACAGTAAAAATGATATTGTGGAGCCTTTGCTTGCTCCGTGTTTGTGCAGTGATATTGATACCGGTATAACACCACACGAGCACAAAGGCAGCGGAACTCCGAAAAGCGATGCTTTTACCAAAGGCCAAAGTCCCCCGCCGCCAAGATGTTTTTCTACGAAACTTTGTGATATAAGCACCGAAAGAGTTCCCGCCATGAAAAAACCGAAAAGCAGATATGGCGACATCTCTGCTGCGGTGTTCCAGAAACCAACAATTATCGACCTGGCAAAATCAAGCATTATTTACCTATGTTTTAAAAGGAACGTTCAGCTTTCTATTGTCTGAGTTGCGCTGACATTACCCTGCAAATCTATTGTAACGTCTTCAAAACTCATTTCGATTCCATTTTTCGCAATGGCCTCTCGAGCAATATGAGTAAGGCCTGAGCAGCATGGCACTTCCATATGGATGACCGATAAGCTGTTCAGTTTGTTGGCTTTTAATATTGCCGCGAGCTTCTCAATATAAAAATCAACGTCATCGAGTTTCGGACAGCCAACAGCAATACTGTTGTCTTTCAAAGACCGGTTGTGAAAATCACCCATTGCGAACGGCACGCAATCTGCAACAAGCAGCAAGTTGGAGTTTGCAAAATAAGGGGCAGATGGTGGCACCAGCTTCAACTGCACAAGCCACTGGCTGAGCTGCGATGGGACCTGAGCGGTAGAATCTGTGCCCGGGCCTTTTACTTGCAACTTCTGGGCCTTAATGCCCGGGCACACAAAATCAGCCTGCTTGCGGCTCTCTTTTTCCCTGGCCAGATGTGCTTTGGTTGCTTCCTCGTCGAATTCCGAGGCTTCACGCTTTTCAATGGTTATCGCATCTTCCGGGCACTGACCGATACAGGCCCCAAGACCGTCACAATAAATTTCACTGACCAATTTGGCTTTTCCGTTGACTATCTCTATAGCACCTTCGGCACAGGCAGTCACGCACTGGCCGCATCCGTTACATTTTTCTTCGTCAATTTTTAGAATGTTACGCAGACCCATCTTGAAATACCCCTTTATTTTAGCATCTCGGCCAAGTCTTCCTCGACATTACCAATCGGCTTGATGTCGAATTTCTCCACAAGAACGTTCAAAACATTCTCACTAAGAAAAGCCGGCAGACTTGGGCCAAGTCTTACATTTTTTATCCCCAAGTGAAGCAGCGTAAGCAGAATTGCCACTGCTTTCTGCTCATACCATGATACTACGAGCGAAAGAGGCAAATCGTTTACACCACAATCAAAGGCCTCGGCGAGCGCACTTGCAATCATGATGACTGAGTAACAATCGTTGCATTGTCCGGTATCTACCAAACGAGGGATTCCGTCGATATCGCCGTAATCGCGTGCATTCAATCGGTACTTACCGCATGCCGCCGTCAATATCACGCAATCATCAGGGACTTTTTCTGCCAGTTCGGTAAAGTAGTTACGCCCCGGTTTTGCACCGTCACAGCCACCGATGAAGAAGAAATGTTTAATCTTACCGGCCTTAACCGCCTCTATAATTTTTTCCGCAAGGCCGAGTACGGCCGTATAGTGGAATCCTGTACTCAGCGTTCCCTGGGGGTTCTCCGGGAGCGGCGGCTGGGAAAGCGCCTTGTCAATTACCTCACTGAAATCTCTATCCTTGAGGTGTTTTACCCCTGCGGCACCGGCTATCCCACACGTAAAGATTCTGTCCTTATATGAGTCCTTTGGAATCATAATGCAGTTGGTCGTAACTAAAATCGCACCGCTGAACTGGTCGAATTCTGTCTTTTGATTCTGCCATGCTGTACCGTAGTTACCGACGAGATGCTTGAACTTCCTGAGTTCCGGATAACCGTGAGCCGGCAGCATTTCACCGTGCGTGTAAATGTTAATGCCTTTACCCTCGGTCTGCTTTAGTAACTCATAAAGGTCAAGCAGGTCATGACCGGTAACAACGATTCCCGGCCCGGCCTTTGTGCCGGTCGGTACTGTTGCAGGTGTCGGATTACCAAATCTCGATGTGTGTGCGTCATTAAGCATTTTCATCACGCGAAGATTTATCTCTCCGGCTTTAAGGCACAGTTCAAGATACCGATTGAGATCAAAGTCAACGTTCGTTAGCGTTGAGAACATTGCTTCGTGCATAAATGCATCCACCTCTTCGTCCCTTTGGCCAAGCTCACCGGCATGATATGCATAAGCAGCAATCCCTTTTAGCGCGAATATAAGCGTATCCTGCAAGCTCTGAATGTCCTGGTCTTTGCCGCAAACTCCTACTTTGGTACATCCCGTACCACCAGCGGCTTGTTCACATTGATAACAAAACATAATTTGCCCCTTTCTTTTTTTCAATTTTTCTTTTTGATTAACTTTTCACAAACAACTCTGCTGCTATCCGACGACCCTCGCCGGTCTTAAATCTTTTATCGATAATCTCCTGCAGTTTCTCATTAGTTATCCCGCTTGAATCCGCCCGTAGATTTACGATCTGGTCGGCATCCCAGACAATTCTAAACTCAATCGTATCGATTTCTTTATCACTGTGGTGATTTGCTATAATTTTGCATATATGTTCGATGGCCTCGACCGGGATATATTGCTTTTGGAGAATCTCCCCGGCAATTGGCGGACCTTCAATTTCCTGATACTTGCCTGCCGAAGAGCCATACTTGTGTTCGGCCTCATGAATTCCTATATCATGTAAAATCGCTGCCGCCCTGACAATCAATGGGTTGCCGCCTTCGACATTCTGTATCTGCTCGGCGTAATCGAGAACGGTAAGTGCGTGCTCAATCCGTTTCTGATCATTGCCAAAAACATTTTTCATCTGGCTTATCAGCTTTTCCCGTATAACTTTCAGGTTCTTTACGACATCGAGGCCCATACACTGCTCGGCATATTGACACCATTCGGCGCAGCCGAGGTCTTTCTTTGGGTTAATGACGATTTGCCCGCACATGCGACATTTTAGCTTCGGCTCATCCTTGAAAAATTCGACAGTTTTGCCGCAGCCGGGGCATTGCACTTCAAAAATATCTTCCGGTTTCCAAAATCTCTGGTCTTGTCCTGGACATCTGAACATATTTCTGCCTCTGTTTATTTCAAATAAATTACACCTTTTTATGCGCGAATCATCGTAAGTAGCATCTTGAACTTTTCCCGGGCCGTAACTGAATGTGGCACATTACCCGGCATGATGATAATTTCTCCGGCTGCAACCTGTTTGTCCCGGCCGTCTATGGCCAAATGGCCGTGTCCGTCAAGAACCTGTACAACGGCGTCGTAAGGGACCGTATGTTCACTTAATTTTTGGCCCTTATCGAACGCGAACAGTGTGATTGTTCCTGCCGATTTGTCCAGTATTGTCTTGCTTACAATCGAATCCTCTGAATATTCGACCAAATCCGTCAGGCTTTGCCCTTTACTAACACATGCCTCAAGAGTGCCGGATCTTTTCTTTTCACTGGTCATTTACTGCTCCTTTGCTTGTTTGCCTTGACTTTTTTTGAACCTTGATGGTGTAAAAGCTCGTCTAAAGTAATACTTTGGAGATAATCGCTTATGTTCTTTTGAAGTTTGGCAAGTTTTACTGTTATGGGACAACTGCTTTGTCGTGGGCAGACATTCTCTCCCAATAAACATCTGTTCAAATTCAAGGGCCCCTGGATGGTATCTATAATTTCCGCTAAAGTTATTTTTGCTGGCGTTCTGCTCAGAACAAAACCGCCGTTAGGCCCCATACTGCTTTTTACCAGACCGGCATTATTAAGTTTCTGCATCAGCTTGCATGTAAGCTGGTAAGAAATATCTCCAGATTGAGATATATCCCTTGTCGATACGGGCTCCTCGCCGTAGTGCCCTGCAAGGTTCACCATTGCTCGCAAAGCATAATCTGTATTACGTCTTAGTATATCCATCGTAAAACCTTAAAAGAATAATCGCACTATATAGGACTAATATAGTCCAATATAATTTGTTCGTCAATATATAAAAAAATATTTTTGGAAAAAAGTGTATATTTTGCTTAATAGTGAATTACAGTACTTCAAAAACCGCACTATTCGTTTAATTAGGCAGTTTTTAAGAATTTTTTCAAAGAAAAAAAAACTGGGCAAAAACAGCAAAAAACAACATTATTAACCTACATTTAAAAATATGGACCCAATAAAGCACTAATTGTTCTATGCGTAAATAAGATGGAATCTATTGAAAAAATCAAAGTTTGTAAAAGTTTGTAGGGGGAAATACCATCTTAATCACTTACGGTGGTCTTTTCGTCCGGGCTAATACATATATGCTTTTCGATCTTTTTGGCCGATTCAAAACGATACTCGTTTTGCCCTTTTAAAATTACCTGTTTTTTGTCGGTAATTATTTCAATATCCTGCTCAGGATTCTTTTCTCCGATTATATTGGCTAATAAGAAAGCCTTTTCGAGTCCGTCGCCGGTCTTAAAGTTCGCAACTTCATCGGGTTGGGCCAATCGCTTACCGTCATAAATAGAAGCATTTTTCATTTGTTCAAGCCACGTGTGGGTCTCTTCGAGAGACATGGCTTCTGCCGTTTTGATAGGGACCGGATTACGCTCCATTGCCGCTTTGACAAACGGTTCCAATTTACAGCTTTCCATATCTCGATATGAATAAAAAGCAAGATCGACCGTGGGATTGTTTTGTCGCATATGCTGCAGATAGTCAATTATCTGCTCTCTGCTTTGTTTTATGGATATTTCAATCGGCTCAGTGGGCAGGTAATTCTTATCCGAAGACGGAAGCTTTGCTTCGATGTGCATAAAATCGGCTAATTCATCCAAAAACCCTTGCGCTTCCGGGATAATCGGCTCAATAAATTTCCTTAATGCCGCTTTACCCTCGGAGTTTCTGATGTCAGGCTTTTGCTGCTCTATAAAAGCATCAAGCTCATCACAACGGATTCTTCCCGGCAGTTGATATCTGACAAAATCTTCATCCGAAATCTCTGCGAGCAATTTTTCGAAGGTTTTGTCTGCTACTCTGTAATTACTGCCATGCTCATAAAGAAAAAGAACCTCAGCTTTTAAGAATTGGGGCTGTCCATGACATTCGCGGCAGACCTGAAAAAACTTCTGATAGTCTCTGTTGGAGCGCAAAAAGTTTGCGAAGACAGAAAGCGATAACTCTACCGATAAATAAGAATCGAGTTTCTTTTTAAAATCCTGATGAAGTCTTTTTCCTATCGTGGCATCTTTATACAAACAGTGTACGTAGCCGGAAGAATGGGCCAGGATTGTAATGTTTTCGTTTCGCAGTGCCCGCTGGGCCTTGTTGGAAATGGCTGTTCCGTTGAACCACATCGTTTTCGTAACGAGCCTTCGGTTGTTGGTTAAAATCCCATCCTGCATATCGAGAAAATTTTGCGAGTGCAGCGGCGTAAGTATCATATAGATATCTTCTAATGGTATTTGGCATATGATAAACGCCGCCGCAGCGTAAAGGGCGGCAAGTGATACGCATTCCCCTGCCGCACTCTGATAACCTTCTTTAAGGCGAAAGGCGTTCATTGCTTCGATAGTTTCGGTCTTCCAGTATGGGATTATATCGCCGTCATATTTATCTAAACCAAAGTGCTGGCGAATATCTACATCGAAATAATACTTGTCGCCCTGGTATCCGAAAAGTGCATTGCTTTTGGAGATGTCTTCAGGAGA
>CAZWME010000067.1:0-2575 GCA_964634515.1 uncultured Pirellulales bacterium
TTGTATTCTCATTTTACGGTTATTCTTTCTTAAAGTCGGATTGATCATAAATTTTCGAGCCTGCTATTTTTGCATGGTCGAACACGTCTCAGAAGCAACTTAGGATATTTCCTGAACTGGTTCAGGGTTGGTTTCCTCAGGTGGAATATTGCGAGAAGGCTGTTTTACCGCGTATCGCCTTAATGCTGTATTTACGATTCGCTTTATAAGGTTCTCATACGAAATACCGTACTTTTCCGCTGAGTCTGCAATATCTTCTCCATAAGCAAGGTCCGGATTGGAATTAGCTTCGAGTATAAAAATTTTATTGTCCGGTCTAAGTCTGATGTCTATCCTTCCATAATCCCGTAGATGCAGCACCTTGTAAACTTTTTTACAAATACGTTCGATCTTCTTGATTAACGGTGTTTCAAGCTCAGCAAATCCGAATTTGATGTCCCATTTCTCCCTATATTCAGCGTTCCATTTTACTCGGTAAGTAGCTAAGCAGGGCCCCTTATTGTCTTCAAGATTAAAAAAACATTCGCGTATCGGCAAAACACAAAGCCTTTTGTTACCAAGAATGCTGACGTATAGTTCTTGTCCTTCGATATATTCTTCTGCTATTGCGGCCTGTTTCCATCTTTCGTGTACGAATTTTACTCGTTCTTTAAGTGCGTCCTCTTTCCATACAATTGATGCATTGGAAATACCTTCCGAGCTGTCCTCAAGTGCAGGTTTCACTACCAGCGGAAAATCAAGCGTCTTTGGAAGCCTGATAGTCTTGTTCAAAGGCAAAGAGGCAAACCTGGGAACACGAATTTTGTGCAAACTCAGGAGCTGCTTACATAATCTTTTGTCCCTGCTCAACAAAAGGCCCGTTGAGCCGGCTCCTGTAAATGGAATTTCCAGCATTTCAAGTAGTGCCGCTATGTTTTTGTCAAATTTGCGGTCACCGCCTAAATGCTCGGTAAGGTTGAATACCAAATCAGGTTCCTGCTCCTTAAGCTGTAAAATTGTTTCTTCAATATTTCCCATAGACCCCAGGACAGAAACATTATGACAAAGGTTGCGCAAAGCTCCTATAACATGGTGCTCTGTACTCTGTTGACCGTTCGCTGCTAAGAAGTTCGGGTCTTCCGGAGTAATCTCTGCTATATCAACCAGAACCGTAATATTTAATTTTTTCTTCATTAATATCTGTTGCTTTTGGAAACACGAAGCTTGTTGCCGGTAATTGCTGTGATTAAAGTTGCAGCGCCGATTATATCCTCTTCTTTACCATATAGATCTAATGCTTCGCAACGACTGATCAGCTTGTTTATCAGTTCATAAACATCATATTTTCTGTGTCCCGTCCACTTGGTAATATGATTTAATAGTGCTCGGCGATGCCGCCTCAAAATCCTTGAGGCTCTCTCACTTGACGGGGTATCGTGTTGTCGTGAAAACAATTTCATCAGATTAGCGTCATAAAATCCCTTAAATTCCTCTCCCAGAATCTTACGTTTCCTTTCGTAATAAGCTTCTAAGGTGGAGGTCATTCGTGAGGCTGACCAGGGAGGTTTTTGTTGAAATATTGTTTTTGGAGCTTCGTTGGAGATTTTTTTCATCAGACTGTCAACATATCTCAATTTTTTTATTGCAGGCCAGCCGCTATATTTTCTCTCCCAGCATAAGTTCGGTGTGAGCCACACGGCGAAAGTTTCTGCAAAATCCTCGTCTGGATGTGCCTGAGCATAATTATTCTCAAGATGTATAACGAACCGTTTTGAGTAGGGTTGAGAGTAATATGAATTCGAATATTTGCTGCTGAAAGGGCCAAACAATTCCCTCCAGCGGGTTTTTTTATAGAGTTTGTATGCATAATTCAAAGAATGCCCTGCTTCGTGCCGCAATAGTCTCATACAAGATGCGTCGGTACCTCCCTCGACTTCGAGCATCATTTTTTGTTCGATATGCTTGAGTCTTGGGTGAGCAAGACAAAAAGGTATTCCAATAATGGGCTCGCCTTCAGGGCAAAGCCATTCATCTGCAAGATAACACGGCGGATGAAACGTTATGCCCTTCGCTTCCAGTTCATTGTATAGGTTCTCTATGAAAGGTTCTAAGGGTGAGTCGTGAATAGATAAGTTAAAGTCGCGAATTTTTATTTGCAGCAGTTCCTCATCAGAAAGAGCTTCCCAATCGATCTTTTGCCTGACACTTTTCATGAAATTCGTATTTAACTTATCGTTATCAGTGTGAAATCAGCCTCAATAGCCTGCATAACATACCAAAGTCTTTGTTACTTGTCATGGTTTAGCTGTAAAATCCCGGCTTAAAATAAAATTTCCCAGCGAACCGGACGATTTTCCGGGCTGTTTATGATAATGCGGACCTCCGGCCCTGTTTGTCTTGTTTTGATAGTTGCCCCGGCTTGTTTGTCGGCCCTCGAAACATCAACCGAGCGCACCTGCCGGTGTTCTCCATCGATAGGTGCAAAAATGCGAAGCTCATAAGGGTCCGAACCAACGACCTTGGATTTGCCGCTGAGGATTTTTCTCTGGCTGTTCCAGTTCTGCTCGACAACATCAACTATACCTTGTGTAATATG
>CAZWME010000067.1:2585-12455 GCA_964634515.1 uncultured Pirellulales bacterium
AGAAGTACTCACAAGCACGGGTCGCTCAAGCAGCTTTTGAATACTGATAACTCTACAGCTTGCAGGTCGCAGCTTAGCTTCGAGCGCACCTGTAAATGGCCGGATGAACTCATCAGCCCAATAATCGAAGCCGACATAAGTTCCATTGCCCCCGTCGGGGAGATTAAGTTTGTCTAATTCGACGCGGACTGTATCTGCTTTTTTATCGTCCCAGTTAAACATCCCGATTATATCTTTTCTCTGCTGCTCTGCACCGGCTGTTAGGTGCCATATTTGCCCGAAAGTATTTTCGAACAAATCTATCGGCCGCCCGCACAAGCCATGGTTCGGCATGGAACGTTTGATTACGTCCAGCCTCTCATCAGGCAGGCCCGGCAGCCATTCACTGGCTATATTCAACTGTCCGCTTATGGCAATCCACGAGCCCCAGGCGCGGGCTTGATCCAGGCTCAAAGGCTCGCGCAGCATCAGACAATCCGGGTCGTTGTGCCAGAGCCGGTTATGCATAAAGTACAGCCGTGCTCCCATTTCTACGCAATTGAGAATGCTGCTCCATCTTGCTCCTATGTCCCTTCCTATTCGCATTCCATCCACCAGCCCCATTGAAGCGCCGAGCGTCCGCATGTTCTGCGCGATATTGCATCCGAGGATATAAACGTCATCGCCGGATGCTTCCCGGACAAGCTTAAGGCCGTCTCGATAAGCCTCAATATTGGTCTTGGCTGGATTATAAAAGACCGCGTCACCGAGATTGTCATCGCGGTAATCCGGCTTCGGATACAATATCTTAACCGCCATCCCCGTCCATAGCCCGTCAATCTTGATGTACTTATAACCCCACTGCCTGGTCATTTGGGATATGACCTCATAAAGAAACTCACGGGCCTCTGGATGGGTCATGTCAAGGTAGCTTCCCGCCCAGTGCACCGTATAGATTGAACCATCATCTTTCTTATGGACAAACCAGTCCTGATGTTCCTCGAATACCGGTCGATTTGGGTCCCACCCTGTTGGAATAAACCAGATGCCCGCTGTCATTCCCTCGGCCTTTATTTTATCTGCTGTGGGCTTCATACCGTTTGGATAGGGGCCTTTCGGATTATAGTTTGTGAAGTCCCGCCTGCTAAGTTGCCATTTGTCGTCTATTTGCAGCAGATTAAATCCGTACTTTGTCAGTTCTTTGCCGCAGAATTCCGCAAGCTCGGCCATATGTATTTCATCCGATGCTCCGCCGTGTGGTTTGGAGTACCACGTACAGTAGCCGCCCGGAATTTCAGGCAGTTTGATGTTGTATTGTTTCGCTATTGCCCCGGCGTATCCTTCGAGCCCGGCAAGGGCGTCATCGAAGTATCCAACTGCGAAAGTTTCACCGTCGGCGTTTTCCCCCGGTTCGATGAGCAGATTACCGTATTCACTCCTGCCCTCGATAAGCAATGAGGACTGGTTCGATTTTGATAAGACGATGCCGCTTGCCCTGTCATTCGTCAGCCAGCCCGCCACCACTCCTGAGCGGCTCTCCGGCTCGGCCACAGCCAGAAATGTATAACAAATCCTGTCCTCTTCGGCACTCGTCAGCCCGTCACTGCCGAGTATCCGAAGGTCCTCTGATGCATTTCCGAGATCAACTCCTAAACTGACGGCCGACATCTTGTTTATGGTCATTGTTTCATCGGTTGAATTATGTATATTTGACTTTATAAACACCAGCGGCATATTACCGTATAAAGCCACCGTATAGGTATAACCCGATGGGAATTTGACCTGGATGGCTTTGCCTGCCCCGAGATTGTCCCTGATTGTTATCACCCAGGCCGTGGGGGGATTATCGCTGGTGACTTTTTGTAAATGGCCCTGTTTTATAAATAATTTTTCGCCATACCGGGCAGAGAATGTGCCGTCCTCGACATAGTAACAAACCGATACTATACCGTTATCGATAGTTATATTTCCCTGCCCTCCGAAAGCTTCGCCTCTCTCATTTGCGTTTCCGCAGCTTGCCGCACAGGCCAACAATAAACCAATAATTGTCACAATTAAATTTTTCATAGCTTTCCTTTTGTAATTTTACCTGTTGTTTACACCGAATCCATAGTATAGCTGTTTTCCCGAGCAACGTTGAGAGATTCTTAAATTTTTTACAGACTAATATTTTCATCAGATATGAAATATTCTGCTATGTAAATAATCATTCTGCAAAAACAGCGCTTTACAAAATCAATGGCATTCTCCGCATAAATTTGGTATCCTGAAAAAACCAAACGCCATACGCTCTAAGCTGAATAATGCTATGAAAAAAGGTTTTGTATATCTTGTTGGAGCCGGCCCGGGCAGGGCCGATTTGATTACCGTTCGCGGCGCAGAAGCCCTCAAAACCGCCGACTGTGTCATTTACGACAAATTAGCCAACCCGGCCTTACTCAAGTTTGCCTCCGTAGGCGCCGAGGTTCTCCACGTGCCCAAACGGGCCTGCGGTAATTCGGTTACGCAGGAAGAAATCAACAAGCTGATGCTCGAACAGGCCCTGGCCGGTCGAACTGTCGTACGCTTAAAGGGCGGTGATCCCTGTATCTTCGGCAGATGTCACGAGGAGCTTGCCGTCCTTATCGAACACGGCATCGGTTTTGAAATCGTCCCGGGCATATCCTCCGGCATCGCCGTCGCTGCCTATGCCGGTATCATGCTGACCGACAAGGAATACAGTTCACAGGTGATTTTTGTAACAGGCCACGAGGCCACGGGCAAACAGGACAGCAATATCGACTGGCCCCTCCTCGCCAAACTCAAAGGCACCATAATTTTTTATATGGGTATTGGCAATCTGGATTATATTACCGACCAGTTAATGGAAAACGGCATGAACTCCGATATGCCGGTGGCGATAATTGCTAATGCTACTTTTCCCACACAGGCGGTTGCAAAAGCCTCACTTGCCGATATAAGCCAAAAGTGCAAACAGACAGGAATTAAACCGCCTGCTATCATAGTCATCGGCACCGCAGCAGCAACTGACACACAGCTTAACTGGTTTATGCAGCAGCCGCTGTTTGGCAGGAATATTATCGTAACAAGGGACATCCCCGGCAATATCGATTTTGCGGATAAGATTATTCGTCGCGGCGGCAATCCTAAGAAATTTCCAACAATAAAAATCAAAGCCCTGACGCAGAAGAACGAATTTTTGCGCACGCTTGCGAAAATAACCGAATACCACTGGATAATCTTTACAAGCGGCAATGGCGTGGCTGTGTTCTTTGAGGCCCTGCAGAGTCTGAACAAAGACGCCAGAGTTTTCGGTTCAACTAAAATTGCTGCGATAGGCGGCAAAACTGCGGCTAAGTTAAGCGAGTTCGGTATAAAAGCGGATTTTGTACCGGGTGTCTTTACCAGCAAAGAGCTCGGCAGGCAATTAATCGCACATACAAACTTAAAAAACAAAAAGGTTTTACTGTTGCGTTCGAAGATTGCCTCCAATGAGCTTGCCGAACTGCTGAAAAAAGCCGAAGCCAAAGTTCAGGATATCGCCGTTTATACAGCCGAGCAGCAGATATGCAAAAGCGAATGGCTGATTGAAGAAATCGACAAAGGCCGGATTGACTGGCTGACCTTTGCAAGCCCTTCTTCTGCAAATTCTTTTTTCGAACAAATCCCCGGCGATATGGTAAATTCATCTAACGCTAAAATCGCATCGATCGGGCCTGTAACTTCCGAACGCTTGAAAATCCTCGGCGTAAATGTTGATATAACGGCCGCAGAGCATACCCTTGATGGACTAATTGATGCGATTGAGCAAATATATAAATAATGAATATTTCGTTTTGGTCATTTGGAAATTTGAATCTTGACTGTTGTCAGACAAGTTTCGAATTTCTCCGAAGGAGTAAAATATGGGCTTTCCAAAAATCAGAATGCGAAGGCTGCGCAGCAGTAGTGCAATGCGAAGACTCGTGCGAAAAAACACCTTGAGTGTCGATGATTTGGTGTATCCGTTATTTGTCAGGGAAGGTTCCGGCATCAAAGAGCCGATTAAGTCAATGGATGACTGTTTTCATTTTTCGCCGGATACCATTGCCGCCGAAGCCGTTGAAGTTGCCTCTCTGGGCATACCTGCGGTGCTGCTTTTCGGCCTGCCGGACAAAAAAGATGATATCGGCTCACAAGCATGGGCCGAAGATGGTGTTGTCCAGCAGGCTGTTAGAGAAATCAAAAAAGCGGCCCCGGAGCTTTTGGTTATTACCGACGTTTGCCTTTGTGAATATACAAGCCACGGCCATTGCGGCCTCATAAAAGACAACAAAATCGATAACGACCCGACCTGCGAGCTACTGGCAAAAATAGCCCTCTCACACGTCCAGGCCGGTGCCGATATAGTTGCCCCTTCGGATATGATGGATGGCCGGATAAGTTCTATTCGTGAAGCCCTCGAAGAAAATCATTTCAAAGATGTCACCATTATGTCGTATGCTGCCAAATATGCCTCTGCCTTCTACGGCCCTTTCAGAGATGCCGCTGAATCCGCCCCTGCCTTTGGAGACCGCAAAACCTATCAAATGGACCCTGCCTCCGGCACCGAACAGGCCATGGCCGAGATTGCTCTCGATATAGAAGAAGGTGCTGATATTGTAATGGTAAAACCCGCCCTTGCTTACCTCGATATAATCGCCGCGGCAAAACAGCGTTTCGATTGCCCGCTTGCCGCATATAACGTCTCCGGCGAATATATGATGGTAAAAAATTCTGCCGCCGCAGGCCTGATGGATGAAAAGGCGACAATACTGGAGCTTCTTACCTCAATCAAACGCGCAGGTGCGGACATCCTCATAACATACTTCGCAAAGGATGCAGCGAAAGAAATCAAATAAGCCGATGAGCTTTGAGTCCCTTACTTCCTGTATTAATAAAAATAAGAAAGGCTGTGAATGATTATCACTCACAGCCTTTTTGCTTACATCAAATATCCGGCAAACTTACTACGGGCAGTTCTCAAGCCAGTCGGTTGTGAAAGCCGCCAAATCCTGGATGTTGATTATCCCGTCACCGTTGTAATCTTCACATATCGTGAAGCTCGAATCCGGGAAGAAGTAGTAATCCTCCGTCTCGCCGAATTCGTGGCCGGCCCGTGGTCCGGAACCACCATTACCTCTGACACCGGGAGCGCTGCCGCCGGTCCAGGGCTTCGTGGAAAGAGTAATCCTCATCCAGATTTGTTTGGTACCTGCATCCGGATGCCATGACAGAAATGCCGGTGTTGTGATCTGGTTTAAACCGGCCGGCAAATTGATAAGATACTGATTCTGCACAGCCCACTCGGATACAGTCCCTCCGGAGCAGGCAAGGTTCCAAGTGGTGTTGCTGTTATCGTCCCAGTCGCCGTCACGGTTCCAGTCGCACCATACATTCACCCAGAGGTTCGTGCCCGGATTGACAACGTTGACGATATAGTCAAGCGTAGTCCAACTGCATTTTGGCATATTGACCGGGAAGACAATACCGTCGTCGTCCTTGTCGTTATCAGGTATGTTGGTTGTGGGTTTAATATTGTTGGTGATGTCCTGGTCCGGGCCTGTGTCGGCCTCATTTTCACTGGTAATCTTCTTACCCAGATGGGCCACCACTGCCTCAGAGTTAAGGTGAATCGGACCGAAAGGACCGGTGGTTCTGCCGTCGTTATAGACGGTCGGATAATGGGCCTTGACTCCCGAAGGTCCTCCCTTGGGATATGCGGTCATATTGCGACCGAAATTGTTGGTGCTGTCCGGTGCATCGCCGAGGTCTGATTGTGCTGCTGGTGTTGCACCCTCGCAACTGACACTTATCAGCCCCTGGCCGGTGTTGTCACCGAATCCGCCGACTTCGATGAGGTACTGCTGTCCGGCGGTTGCATCAAAGGTTACCTCGGACTGCCAGCCGCAGGAGTCGTCGTTGCATTCTATCAGTCTGCTTTGTGACGGATTGCAGCCGCCTCCGTTATAGACGGCAAGCTTGGTGTCGTAGCCGCTGCCGCACAGGCTGACTGTGGCTTCGCCCGTGCACGTGGCGGTATAGATATACCATATGTTCGGGCTGGTCAGACAGTGGCCGGGGCCGTCGAATGTTGCATTGCTGGTGTCGAACGTCAGGCCTGTTACGTTGCCGATTAGCTTTGCGTTCTGACAGTTATCGTTTAACTTGCTTGGTGGTAATCCTCCTGAACTGATATTCAATATACCAAGACCATGGTCGGCGTCTGTCCATCCCCCAATCTCTATGAGGTACTTGTTACCGGATATTGCATCGAAGGTAATCTCAGACTGCCTGCCGCAGAAATCGTCGTTACATCCGATCAGGCCGCCGGGAAGCGGATTGCAGCCGCAGCCGTTATAAACGCCGAGCTTGGTGTCGTATTCGCTTCCGCACAGACTAACGGTAACCTCATTGGTGCTCGGAGCTGTATAGCAGTACCAGATGTTTGGACTGGTCATACAGTGGCCTGGACCATCGAATTGTGCTTCGTCGGTGTTAAAAGCCAGATTCGTTACATTGCCTATGGGTATTGCGTTAATGCAGTCATCGTTAACCAGTCCACCCGGCGGGATAATTTCGCTGCTGATGCTTATTACTCCCGAACCGGTTCTGGATTCGGTGTCGAAACCCCCGACCTCTATCAGGTACTTATTACCGGCGGTTGCGGCGAAGGTAATCTGAGACTGTCTGCCGCAGAAGTCGTCATTGCAATCGATTAAATTGGCCAATATCGGAAAGTTGTTGCAGCCGCTATAGATAGCAAGCATGGTGTCGAACTCACTGCCGCAAAGGCTGATGGTAACGTTGGTCGTATGAGGAGCAGTATAGCAGTACCAGATATTCGGGCTGGTTATACAGTTGCCGCTGCCGTCGAACGTCGCGTAAGTGGTGTCGAACGCAAGCTCCGATATGTTACCGACTGGTTGTGCGCTGGACCAGTTGTCATTGGCCGGTGGAGCGGCCTCTCCGTCGCAGGTGATGTTTAACACACCTGGACCGTACTCGAGTATGTTGAAACCGCCAACCTCGATTAGGTACTTGTTACCGGCGATTACAGGAAAAACAACCTCCGATTGCCTGTCGCAGAAGTCGTCATTGCATCTGAGCATATTACCCAAACTCGGCGTTGAGTTGCAGCCGTTATAGACGGCGAGCTTTGTGTCGAAGCTGCTGCCGCACAGACTCACAGTAGCTGCCCCGGTACAGGGAGCGGTATAGCAATACCAGATATTCTTGCCGGACATACAGAGTCGGGGCTCGGGACCATCGAATGTTGCCTCCGTTGTGTCGAAAGCCTGGTTCGTTACGTTACTGATTGACTTTGCATTCTGACGGTTGTCATTAGTCGGTGGTGCACCAATACTAACCTGTGCGATGCCAACCAGTAATGTCAGCATGCAAACAAAGAATACCTTTGATTTAAATCTTTTCATAATTTAAGTCCTCCTGAAAAATTTCTTCTGTTATTTTTTAAACATTTCTTTCCGGACATCACGAAAGCACATAAACCAAATCTATAGGTTAGTGCCACCGCTGCTGCCAAATGTAACGTTCATTTATCGGGGAAAAAAACAAAAAAATGAAAGGCAAACATTGTTGCCACTCCTCACTAAGTCTATTATTTACAAGCAATAACATATCATATTATCGTCTTAAAAGCAACTTAAAATTAAAGAATAACCTGTTTTTTTTGCCTGTTAAAGCACCCGGACACTAACTTTCTTTCTAACAAGCAGATGCGCCGAGCAAGGGGCCAAATATTTCTTTATTGGCCGTAGATTTTTTTTGGGTCATAGGTCATCTCGCCGATAAACTCCAGTTTTTTGCTTGTGTTACTCTTTAATGCGCGGTAAAAGCAGGACCGATAACCGACATGGCACTGGCCGGCATCAACCTTTACTTTGAGAATCAAACAGTCCTGGTCGCAATCGACTAATATTTGTTCTACTTTTTGGAAATGCCTGCTTTCTTCACCTTTCTTCCAAAGTTTTTGACGTGACCTGCTGAAGTATGTACCATAGCCGGTTTGGATTGTAATATCAAGTGCCTGTTGATTCATATAAGCGACCATTAATATCTGGCCGGTCTCGCTGTCCTGAGCAATAGCTGTTATCAGGCCGTTATCATCGAATTTAGGAATAAACTCTACGCCTTCCTCGATGTCTTTTTGGGTACTCACGTCTCTTGTCTCCTAAATTGTTATTTTTTACTGTGTTGCAAAGGTCAATCTTACCGGTTATTATCTGCGAAAACAAGTTTTTTCAGGGTAAATTGCTTAGATGCCAAAGGCAAAAACCAAGAAAAGTAAAAAAATCTTCCTGTTTCTGCGTATTGCCGTCGTATTGTGTGGCATTATTGGGGGGGTGTTTTGGATCTCCGGGGGGCAGAGATGGAATAGATTGGTGCAGATTTTCCGGCAAATGAACATTAGTGTTTTCGCTGCTGTTCTCGGTATCTTTATCATCAGCCAGACAATGATAGGCCTGCGCTGGTGGCTGCTGCTCAGGAGTCAAAAAATCTCCATAAGTTTTTGGGCGGTTGTCAGGCTGTATCTTCTGGGGTGGTTCTACAACAATTTTATGCCCGGCTCAGTGGGTGGTGATTTGCTTCGTGCATGGTACGTAACCAAGCACACCGAAAAAAAGTTCGAAGCCGTTTTAAGTGTTTTTATCGACAGGGTAATTGGATTATTAAGCACGTTCGTAATCGCTGCTTTCTTCTACATGTTCTTTCTACGGGGCCGCGGGCCTGTAATAACTTCTACTGAACGCAATGGCTTCTTCGAATCTGTCGCTGCGTACAAGGGGATTCTTCTCTGTGTATTTGCGGCAATAGTGGTGATTTCCTGCATTCTTTTGATACACAAAAAAGGCCGCTCGATGCTCGAAAAGCTCTGGTTATATTTCCGCGAATTCGCCATGACGATGATTGTCAAGTTTAAGGACGCAATCGTTATTTATTGCCGCAATATTGGAACAATCCTTATCGTCTTTGGTCTGACGGTTTTTTTGCAGCTTCTGACAATCACCGGTTTCTGGCTTCTTGGGCGAAATCTCGGCATCGAAGCCGGTGTCGTGTATTATTATGTCTTTTTTACCCTCACGTGGGTATTGGGCGCCATTCCTATCAGTATCGGCGGTGCAGTAGTAGTGGAAGTGTTGCTTGCTTCACTGTTTATCAAGTTCGCCGGCGTTTCCGCTGAATCCGCCTCCGCTCTGGCCCTCTGCCAGAGGGCTGTATGGATGCTTGCTTCTCTGCCGGGGGCGGTGGTACATTTAGTTGGTGCTCATTTGCCGAAAGACTTTTTTGTTGACTATGATAAGCCGGTAGTTTAACCTATGGCCATCCGGGTAAAAGCCGTTTTGTTGGCGGTTTTCGTTGTACAAAAACCGGTAAATTGATAATAACCAGGGGCTGTTGTTATAGTATTCGATGGCGGGAAGGCTTAAAAGTTACTTTTTTCGTGGTTTAGCTGTATTGTTGCCGACTATCCTGACTATTGGGATATTCGTCTGGGGCTACCAGTTCATCCAGGACAAAATCAGTATCCATATAAATCGTGGACTGGTTCGATTGACAATGTTTTCTAAAGGGCTTGAGTGGGACGATCCGAATAATGAACTTATCAAGCAAGTCTGGAGAAAATTCTGGATTGATGGTTGGGGCTCAATAGCCGGCTTTCTGATAGCTTTGATTGTTGTTTGTGTTGTCGGCGCATTATTGGCCAGCGTTGTGGGAAAGACCCTCTGGCGAATGGTCGAAAAGTTCATAATGAACACCCCCGTTTTAAGTAAGGTCTATCCTTATGTAAAGCAGGTTACCGATTTTTTGTTTGCACAGGAAGAGAAGGGAAAGATACCCTTCTCAAGG
>CAZWME010000068.1:0-12383 GCA_964634515.1 uncultured Pirellulales bacterium
GCACGCGGGCACTATCATGGGTGTCGAGACCAATGCGATGCAATTCTATCCTGCGGCTTCGGCGCCGGAGGAGGTAGTACATCCGGGGCTTTATCGACGGCACAACGGCCAAGTTGACTTATCGACAATAAGCGGGCCGGGTTTTGGCTATAGACTTGATGAAATCAAAAGAGACCTGCCGGAAAAAGCGGCAAGTTTTGAAAAGTAAATTTTGAACTGTTTTATGCTTTTATTATGGAGTAACTGAAAATGGCGAAATTAAGTGCATTCGCGGATGAAGTAACCGACAGCTTTTCAGAGCAGGTTAAATACCTGGCCGGCGAACATGTCGGTTATATTGAACCACGTTTTGTCGATAAGAAAAACCTGATGGATCTGACAAAAAATGAGCTGAATGAAGTGAAAAAGATGATACAGGACCACGGCCTTAAGGTTAGCGCAATCGGCTCACCCATAGGCAAGGTTAAACTCGATGAGCCCTTTGAGCCGCACCTGGATAAATTCAAACATGCAGTTGATTTGGCCATGTTCCTTGAAACTCCATTCATACGAATGTTCAGCTATTATGCTCCGGAAGGCAAAAATATCGACGACTATCGCGAGAAGGTCATGGAACGAATGGCCGCCAAGGTTGAGGTGCTGAGCGATGTCAACGTTACGATGGTGCATGAAAACGAAGCTAATATTTACGGCCATACCGCAGAGAACTGCGTTGATATTGTAAAGACCATCGATTCACCGAAGCTTCGTCTGGTATATGACCCGGCCAATTTCGTATGGGGAGAAAAGAAATTAGATAACGTCGAAAGCTGCTGGCCTGTTATGAAACCCTATGTTGTTCATATCCACATCAAAGACTGGAAGCTGGGCGCAAAAGACGTGGGCAGCATACCGGGTGAAGGCGACGGGCAAATCAAAGAGTTGCTCGCGGAGCTTGCGGCTATGAATTACGATGGCTGTATGACAATGGAGCCGCACCTGCAATCCGGCGGTCAGTTCGGAGGCTCGACAGGTCCTGAGCTATTTTCAAGGGCCATCGCCGCGGTTAGAGAGCTTTCAGCCGAGGTGGGACTGGCTTGTGATTAATTTTAGACCATTAGAAAGAGAGAATTTCTAACGGGCTTCAGACGGAAAGGAAAACACAGATGAAAACCTGGAATTTTGGAATAGTTGGTGCCGGACTAATCGCTGATTTTCACGCACGAGCCATTGGCGATATTCCGAATGCAAAGCTAATCGGCTGTTGCGACAAGATACCGGAAAGAGCCAAAACCCTTGCAGATAAATTCAACGTTCAGGTCTTTGACGGTTATGAAGATATGCTCAAGAGCGAGAAGATAGATATCGTTACTATCGCCACACCGAGCGGATTTCATATGGAACCGACTGTTGCCGCAGCCGAATGCGGTAAACACGTATTATGCGAAAAGCCTATGGAAATTACCTTAGAACGAATCGACGCTATGATAGAGGCCCACGAAAAAAGCGGCACACTTCTGGGCGGTATATTTCCGTATCGATTTAACGATATGATGGTACCTCTGAGGGAAGCCATTAATTCCGGGCGTTTCGGTGTGATTACTTACGCCAGTATATATGTTCCCTGGTGGCGCACCGACGAGTATTATAAGGACTCCTGGCACGGTACCTGGAAACTTGACGGCGGCGGAGCGCTGATGAACCAATCTATACATATGGTTGATATGCTTTGCGATATAATGCCGCCAATTGAATCTTTACAGGCATACACGGCCAAACTGGGGCATCCTCAGATTGAAACAGAAGATACCGCCACCGCTGTGGTGCGATACACCAACGGTGCATTGGGAGTTATCTACGGAACAACGGCCTCACACCCGGGACAATTCAGGCGTTTTGAAATTACCGGTACAAAAGGCACTGTCATAAACGTCGAAAACAGTATTACAGTCTGGCAGTTTGTGGACGAAAAACCTGAAGACGAGCAAATCCGAAAAAAATTCGGCGAAATCGAAGGCGGCGGCGGAGTATCCGACCCGGCAGCCATCTCATACGAGAATCATACGCGTAATTTTCAGGCATTTATCAAATCGCTGGAAAGCGGCCAAGACTTCTGGATCGATGGACGAGAAGCACGTAAAGCAGTGGAAGTGATTCTGGCCATATATAAATCCGCCAAAGAGCAAAAGCTCATCAAACTGACTTGATCACAACGTGTATTGTATAGCCAAGACACAAAACGCCGAATCCCTCAACTGGTTCGGCGTTTCATTATCTCAAGAACAGAAGGTTTTTTTCTGGTGAACTTCACACCCCTGCCGGTCACTATTTCCTTCTGCTCCCTGACAAAATCAATGTACTGCAACAATGCCCATGCACTATTGCTCCATCTCATTTGGTAACCTCTCTGGTGGGCCTGCTTTTCCATCCGAAGCCTTTTATGTTCATTGAAAACCAGATAGTCAAGACCCTGGGCGATTTGTTCCACGGATGCATCTCCCGGATCCACCAGGATACCCCGTGCATATCGCCCAATTACAGTTCCTTCCGGACAGGCCTTATTCGAGTGGATAAGCTCAACCGCATATCTGAATTTCGTGGAAATAGCAATTCTGCCGGAACCAAGCACATCAGCCAGAATACCGCTTGATATCTGCTGCATATTCAAATAAGGCAACAGCATCACATTCGTGGCTCCGTAGAACTTGAGCAACCCGCTTTCGTTCATAAATGTATCGTAAAATACAATGTCGTATTCGTTAAAATCAACACCATTAAGCTCTTTGACCTTGCACCATCTGACCCTGGCATCATCGAGCACCTCATCCAGCATCGCCTGATACTCACGGTATAGACCACCGCCCTGAGCTTTGACAAATTCAGGGTGACACTGACCTACGATGAGATAAACTGTTCTTTTTCTTTGCGCGGCTGTACATGACTCGTTGACAAACCTGCCATAAGCACGAATACTGTACTGCAGGCCCTTGCCCGGAGACTGAAGTCCTAATGTCGTGGCAAGAAAGTGGTTCTCTAATCCCAATTCCTTTTTTATTGCCAATCTATCGAACTGGGAAGGCTGGTGCATTCTGATGCCGTGATCGATATGGGTGAGTTTGGAGTGGTCAATTCCATAGCTGGGCGATTCGAGCATTGAAATTGCGCTCTCCGTCGTAACAATAAGCCCATCACTATACTCAGCCAGTTTCTGTAACACATCTCGCTGATGATCATTCGGCTCATCAAGCACAGTGTGTAAATAAACAGGAGTTATCAGTCCACGTTCACGAAAAGCTTTTGCCATATCGATAAAATTGGTGCCACAGCCGGCATTTCCATCATCATCAGGATCGAGTCCATATTCGTGCTGTAATACGACGACCGTGGGAGTAATACTCTCCTTCGAACGCGCATAGATGTGGTTAATGGTATTGGACCACGATTTTGGATTATGCTGGTCGATAATAAGGTCAACCGGAATATCATAAGGTCCGTTATGATTGTCGATCGCCGCTATTCTTATATAACCAACTTCGGCGGTGAAATGAGACAGCGCACTGGCCAAACTGCGAGAAAAAGTCCCGATACCGCACCTTCGCGGTGGATACGTACTTACAATCCTGATGTTATATGGCATAACCTAATCACCTTCGTAATGTAAATGCTTCTTATCTTAATAATGAATGACTTATCATCAGATGGCAGCCAGTACCCCTCTGACATAACCGACCGACTCGGCCAGCCCTGCCATTGGATCATCAGCGTCCTTTTCGTACTCAAACGAGACGATGCCCGAATATTTGATCTTTACCAGCATCTTTAAGAACTTCGGGATGTCTATCACTCCCCGTCCGATTTCTACCCCATGGCCTTTTGCAGTTGCCTCAGAAACATCCTTCATATGGACATCCAGCAATCGGTCTGCAAACTTTCTGACTGAGATCGCCGGGTCTGAACCGGCCCGTATCGTATGGCCGATATCATTGCAAAGCCCAATCCGGCTGTCCAAATCTTTAATTTTTTCATAGGCACTTGCCGGCGTTGGATAAACTTTATCCCCCGGCCCGTGATTGTGAATGGCCACTTTAATGTCGTATTCCTTCACTTTCTCATCAACTAACGGCAGTAATTCCGGCGCTGGAACCCCGACAATAACCTTCATCGCCGCAGCTTTGGCATAATCAAAAGCCTGATTCACCTGGCTCTGGTTTCTCATATATATAACTCCGCCACCGTAAAGTACCAGACCGGCTTCTTTTACTTTTTTGACAACGGAACGGATTTGCTCAGGCGTGCTGTCCAGCGGTAAATGCATGCTCTTGAAACATATATATTTCAAACCCACGCGTTTGGTCATTGCCAGTGTATCATCCAGATTAAATTTTCTTAAGGTGTACGAGGCCAGGCCTAATTTGAACTGCTGTTTGCCTGCCTGGCGCGGCGCTGAACCGCGAACCTGTCCCAAAGAACTGCTTGCGCCGGTTAGCGAAGCCGCCGCACCTATTGACGCTATCTTAATAAATTGTCTTCTGGTTTGTTCTTTTTCTGCCATCTGTGTTTTCTCCTAACTTATTGTTGTCACCCTGCTTTGTTACTTGAAAGTCGAGAATAAGGTAAATGTCCTTCAAATGCAAGGAAATTCGCGTTGTGAAACTATATCAACTATTGCGGGACCTTTCTTAGAACGTACGTTATTATACCCATTCGTGCGGGATAAGATGGATAATAAGCAGAATACTCAGGTGCACATTTCGGAACAGGTAATATCTTCAGAATTGGTTCGGATGTTTCGCTGAGTGGAAATAGGCCGTTGTTTTTGCCGGGCCGAGTTGCTAATCCAGAAATCTTTTCAGTATAGCGGCTGTATGCATTGCAATCAGCATCAGATAGTCCAAATCACTGAGACTGTAGTGCTCGTGTATCATAGCGTTGTCAACATAGAGCACGCCGAAACAACCGGTCGGACGCATAATCGCCGCTACCATTGCCGAGCGTATCCTGTCCTTTTTCTCCATTTGAGCTGATACACTTGGCATTACAACAAACTGTCCCTTTTCAACCGCCTGAGTTATTTTCTCGCTGAGCTGTAATTCGCCAAGCTGAACAGGTGTTCCGTCTCGTCTCTTGCCCCCGTGGCAGGTCATTGGGCCGGTTGATTGCTTTCTTAAAGCACACCAAACATGATATGCACTGAACTGTTCCAAAGTTACATCCAACAAGGTCAACAACATCTCATCGAGACTGCCGGCTTCATATATAATCTCAGTTGCCTTCGAAAAATCCGACAATCTCCTGGCCGCCAATCTCATAGCAGGCGCATGCTGGGCATCCGGTCTTCTTACCACAGTTTCGTGCTTGGGGACTGTAAGTGCAGCTTCGAGGTGAAGTGTATCCTCAGCATGAATTGGCTCCTCAGCACGGGCTTGTTCTTCAAGAATGATTTCAAGTGTAAAGTCAGTTATACGAAGACAATCGCCGTGTTTAATTTCGGCCTTATGTATTGCCTTATTATTCAGATATGTTTTATTCGACGAGCCTAAGTCTTCAATTATCCATTTTCCACCACCCGAGTCGCGAATTATCGCATGCTCTCTTGAAACCCCTTTATCAGGCAAAAACACCCTGTTGTTTGCCCCTCTGCCAATGGAAATAGGACCTTCAGTAAACTGGAGCTCTTTGGCGGCACCGTCACTTTGTTTTACAAGCACGCGCATTATTTTCTCTCCAAATATTTAAATATGGACTTACCTCTATTCCTATTATCCATATCCGAGCCAATTTGTCAAGTAAACTCTTACCTGTATATCAAATATAATGTAAAAAACGGCAAAATACGGCTAAAAAAAGACCCTATTTTTACGTTTTCTGCTAAACAAAATCGTGAGGCTACCCGCCAAAATATACAGATTACCCTTCCTTTTGAGGGTTGCGAATACGATGGCGGTAGTGATCCAGTATAACAGCCGCTACAATAACGCAGCCTGTGATAATCTGTTTAGTCGAGTCTTGAGCACCGATCTGGGCCAGGCCCGTACCTAAAACCGCAATGATAAGCACGCCGAAAAACGAGCTTACTACCGACCCACGACCACCCATCAAGCTCGTGCCCCCGATGACCACTGCCGCGATGGCCTTGAGTTCCAAACCATTGCCGGTGTTGGGAATGGCTGATGACAGCCGTGCCGTGTGTATCACCGCCGCAATGGATGTCAGAAAGCCACAAAGCGCAAAGACCGCAAGTTTAAGCGGACGCGGGTCAATCCCGGACAAGCGCACCGCTTCTTCATTTGTGCCAATGGCTATCAGATATCGCCCGAAAACGGTTCGTGAAAGAACCAACTGCCCGGCAACAACAATCGCGACGGCTATGATAAATGGAAGGGAAAGCCCCAAAATCGAGGTCTCCGCAATTACTTCCACAGGCCCGCCGATATATATGGTCCGTGATTTGGTTATAAGATAGGTGGTGCCTCGCGCGATTTCCAGCATCCCTAAGGTAACGATAAAAGCCGGCAGCTTCCACCGTATTATTACCAAACCATTGGCCGTACCGCAAAGAATACCCACCACAAGGCATACTGCAATCGCTGCCGGGAGCGGAAAATTGAATTTGACCAGGAAAAGACCCAACACCGCACCGGCCAAAGCCATAACCGAACCTACCGACAAATCTATCCCCGCAATTATTAACACAAATGTCATCCCGACAGCCACGATAGTTATATCGGGCACCTGGTTGGCGATTGCCCTGAAGGTCGTGAGGGTAAAAAAGTTCTGAGTGGAAAGACCGAATATAACCAACAGCAAGGCCAGTGCCAACGCCATACCAATATAATCCGTAATAAAAGCCGGCAGGCCCACAAAGCCCTTATTATTTATCATTCGCATAATCTTCTCTTACTCTCTTCTGTGACACCTACGTACTGACTAAAAGCGGCAGACGTTATCTTTTCCTGGCTCCATTCATCCGGCCCGAATGTAGCCGCAACCAAACCCGCCGACATTACCATAATACGGTCGCAAACAGCCATAAGCTCTTTGTTGTCCGATGAAACCATAATAATGGCTTTCCCTTTTTCCGCAAGCTCCGCGAGCATGCGGTATATCTCGAATTTGGCCCCAATGTCAATACCTCTGGTAGGCTCATCGAAAATAAGAACATCACAGTCTCTGTATATCCATTTCGCGATAACTACTTTCTGCTGGTTGCCTCCGCTCAATTGTCCGACTGTCTGCTCATTAGACGAACAGCGTACACCCAGAGCAGCTATGTATCTATCCGCTACGGACCGCTCCTCAGCTATATCCATCCATCCAAACCGGCTAATACCTCTTAACCGCGTCAGGGAGATATTAACACGCACAGATAATTCCGGCAGCAATCCCTGCTCTTTTCGGTCTTCAGTAAGGAAAGCGATACCGTTTCGCACCGCATCACGAGGCGTTCGGATTTCAGTTGGTTCACTCGCTCCATATAGATATATTCCGCCACTGTCAGGCCGGTCCGCTCCGAACACCGCTCGCATTGTTTCAGTACGTCCCGAGCCCATCAACCCCGCGACACCAAGAACCTCACCCCGACGAACTTCAAAGCTAACATCATTAACTTTCAGGCCACGCTTAAGCCCGACAACACGAAGCGCTACCTCGCCGGCTTCTGAGTCATACCGCAAGTCTTCATGATCCAAGTCACGGCCTACCATCTTCCGGATAATATCGTCAACACACAACTCACTGGTTGGATTAGTTGAGATAACCTTTCCGTCCCGCAGCACCGTTACACGGTCGGCTATACGAGTGACCTCTTCGATACGATGAGAGATATAGATGATGCCGACCCCTTCGGCCTTGAGCTTATCGATTTGAACAAAAAGAAGCTTTATCTCCCGGTCGGTAAGTGACGCTGTCGGCTCGTCCAGCGCCAGTATCCTGCATCTCCGTGACAATCCTGCCGCTATTTCAACCATCTGCTGCTGCCCAACTCCCAGCAGCCTCACAGGCACATCGGGATCAACGTTTCCAAGACCAACTTGTTCCATAATTTCAGTTGCATCATGGTTAAGCTTGTTATAATCAATAAATCCGAATCTGTTTGGTAATTTTTCGATAAAGATGTTTTCTGCAACGCTCAGATTGGAGATAAGATGCAGTTCCTGCATTACCATACGGATACCATGTGCTTCGGCATCGGCCCTGCCGTTTGGCTGATACTGCTGCCCATAAAGCTCCATCCTGCCGGAATCGGCTTTCTCGGCGCCAGCTATGATGCGTGTCAGTGTACTTTTGCCGGCACCGTTTTCACCCACCAGGGCGTGAACCTCACCGGCCCTCAAGTCAAAATCGACCTCAGAAAGCGCCTGCGCACCGGGGAATGATTTGTTAATGTCACATGCTCTGAAAAGTGTTCCACTCATAGCGGATTTCATTTAAGGTTTTCCACCGTAATAAGATCAACGGGGGTTTCTCTGTCTGAAGGCGTACCACCTCCTTTAAGCATCTCAAGCGCATATTCGATACCGTACAAAGCTAATTTGTCCGCATGCTGGTCAACGGTACAAAGGATCTTTCCTTCTTTAAGCAATCTTTGTACCGCCGTGATATTGTCGAAGCCAATGACGAGAATGTCGTCAGACTTGCCTGCCGCTCTGATTGCCGCTATCGCGCCGAGTGCCATACTGTCATTGGCACAAAGGACAGCTTTCAGGTCCGAATACTCCGTAGTTAACGCCGAGACAATGGGTTCGGCTTTTGCCGTCTCCCAGTATCCCGACTGGGAGCTGACAATATTCATTCCGCCCGCTTTCATTGCGTCCTCGAAACCAAGCTTGCGCTGGATTCCGTTGAATGCGTTGGGCACTCCTTCGATAATTACAACTTTGTCCGGCGACTTTAGTTTGCCCGCCAGGTACTGCCCGGCAAGTCTGGCCCCCTTTCGATTATCCGGCCCGACAAAGGGTATCTTGACGGCTTTGTCCTCTAAAACGGCGGAGTCAAATTTATTGTCGATATTAACCACAATGATCCCTGCATCCATTGCCCGCTTACATACCGGTACCAAGGCCTTGGAATCAGCAGGGGCAATCACAATTGCGTCCACCTTCTGGGCAATCATCAGCTCGACATAATCGATTTGCTTGCCTACATCCTGTTCGTCTTTGATGCCGACTACTTTAAGCTCGTACTCATCTTCGTGTTCTTTATGATGTGTGCGGGCGCCTTCCTCCATCGTCTTAAAAAACTCATTGGCCAGAGACTTCATTATCAATGCAACTGTCGGTTTGTCCGATGTGCGCTTCTTACAACCAACTGCAAGAATTGATAAAATGACAGTACAGAAGATAAGAATACTAATTGCCTTCTTATGTTTTCTCATCGTTGACTCCCTTATTAGTAATATCCTTTATAAAACTTTCAACAGTCTCTCCGGTGGGCATCGAGGATTGTGCACCCATTTTAGTTACGGAAAGAGCCGCCACCTGATTAGCATACAAAGCGGCATCGTATAATGTTTTTCCCTGGGCCAGAGCGACCGCCAAACTTCCTGTAAAAGCATCTCCCGCAGCCGTAGTATCGACAGCATCAATCATTACAGCAGGAACAGATTCAATTCCTTCATTACCGGCCAACAAAAAACCGTTTGCACCCATGGTTAAAATAACTGATTTGACTCCACGAGCTAACAATTTCTTTGCTGCTGCGCAGGCCGAATCCTCATCAGTTACTTCTATGCCCGTTAGAATCTGAGCTTCTGTTTCATTTGGTGTCAGTACATCAACCATATTAAGAAGCTCCGGGCTGAGCTTTTGGGCCGGTGCCGGATCCAGGATAAAAGGCACACCGCAATCATTTGCCAACTGAGCAGCAAATTCAACCGTCTCTAACGGAATTTCGAGCTGGGCAACCAATGCTCCTGATGAAGCAATATCAGAGACGGCCCTTTTAACATCATCGGGCGACAGTGTTTGGTTCGCCCCCGGAGCTACTACAATTACATTATTGCCAGCATCATCAACGGTAATCAGAGCCACTCCGGAGGGAGCTTCTTTGGTTTGGGTAATATATTTCGTGCTTACCGCCTCTTTTTTGAAATTGCTGAAAGACTGCTCTGCGAAAATATCATTACCCAACCTGGCTATAAAATAAACCTCGGCCCCTAATTTCGCAGCGGCCACCGCCTGGTTTGCGCCTTTACCGCCGGGAGTCATTATAAAATCTCCGCCTAAAATAGTTTCCCCCACGGCAGGTATTCTCGGAGACTTTACCACCAGGTCCATATTGGAACTGCCAACGACGACAATTTTTGATTTGCCTTTTTTAATCTTACGCCCTCATACTAAGAGCACCTAACAAAATGACTCTGCATTCAAACGGCTTATTTCGCCTCTGGACGACGTCAGGCTGCATCGACCATCCTCGGATGGCCTGCTTCGCCTTCCAAAGCCAAGACGAAAGTGCTCGTTTTCGGTGCTACGATTCATTTTGTTAGGCACTCTAAACATTTTTTTAGCCGGAGCAATTCAGTGAAAAATTTCTTACTTCGTTAATTTATCAACTAATAAATCCTCGAAGGCACCTAAATCTTTCCACTCGGTTGCGCAGTTAATCATCTTGGCGTTTTCATCTATCCTTGTGTACCCATCGTCGGTAACCTTGACTGGGAGCTTTTCCATCTTAACAAGGTCTGTTGACATAGCTAAATAAATAGCCACCGTATCGAAAAGTGTTGAACTGCTCGAATTGAGTTTTTTATCGACTCTTTTTGTCAACTCCGAGACGCTTATGTCCTTTTCCTTACTCAATATCCCCTGTTTGTACCATGCACGATAGTTTTCAATTAAAGCTCGTGTCAAAGGGCTGTTCCTATTCAGAACTTTTTGATATTTTTGGCCTTTAAGGTGGACTATGCCGCACGTATCCAGAGGGGTAATTGTCATATTCCAAGGTGCAGTAAAGACCTTCTGTGACTCTTTTACGAAAGCCACTACATTATATTCGGCGCTGGTTTTTGGATTGCCGCCGTATCCACGGTAAACACTGCCATGCATTCCTACAAATTCAGCCTTGTCGGTTATCTTCGGCTCTCGCTCAAGAGCGGCCGCGATATTTGGCAAAGGTCCCACGGCGACCACTTTTATCGGCATACGAGATTTCATTACAGTATCAACCAAAGCCTGTATGCCATCTTCATAGATTTTGCCGGGATATTTCGACAAGTCATAATGTTTCGCCCAGGCATCCTGCCTGTGTCTTCCTTTATGCTGTTGAACTCCAATACCTATGGGTATATCTGTCCTGCCGACAATTTCCAGGAACTTAGCAACAGTTTTTGCTTTTGACGAAGTGTTGCCTACCGCGGTTGTAATCAATTTCACATCGAACTCAGTCGATTGAAGGAGCATCGCCAGTGCCCACGTATCATCGATATCATCACATATATCCGTATCGAAAATAACAGGTATTTTTCCACCTTGCCATGAGGCTGAGTCGGCAACCAATACACAGGAACATAATGTCCCTATAAATAATGTCAAAATAATAAAAACAACTTTTTCAATTGGTTTTGCAAGAAAAGTAATCCTTCTGAATCTCGCACTCACTGAAAAATTTATTCCACTCATAGTTAGGCCTCCAAGTTCAAAAAGTTTTTGTTATTAAGAGCACCTAAAAAATGACTCTGCATTCAAACAGCTTATTTCGTTTCTGGACAGCGTCAAGTTGCATCGACCATCCTCAGATGGCCTGTTTCGCCTTCCTTACCAGAGACGAAAATGCTCGTTTTCGGTGCTACGATTAATTTTGTTAGGCACTCTAAATTATTTGCAAATATAATCTAATGTCGGGTTTTGTCAAAGCAATTTGATTTCCCTGATAATTGTATTTTCATATTTTTAGTTGCATTTATATAACAGTCAACATATGAATATTAAGTTCGGCAGAATCGTCTAAGCCGGATATGCAGGGAATGAGTCTGACTCGATATGTTTTATTGGGAACCGTAAATATAATACAGTCTCTTGAAGACAATACACAGGTGTACTATGCGAGTAGTGATAACGGGCGCGACGGGCTTTATAGGCAGGGCTTTGTGCAGAGAGCTGCATAAAGATTACGAGGTCATCGCATTGTCGCGTGATTCAAACAGGGCTGCCAAATCTGTGGGAGACTGGGCCCAGGTTGTCGAATGGGACGGCAGAACGACCGGAAGCTGGATTCAGCAGGCAGAGGGAGCATTGGCCATAATTAATCTGGCAGGCGATAACGTTGCATCCGGCCGGTGGAACAAGGCAAAAAAGGCCGGCATACTTCACAGCAGGAGGGATACTTCCCGTGCGGTACTCGATGCAGTAAAACAGACAAATAAAAAACCAAAGGTGGTAATTCAGTCTTCAGCTATCGGCTATTAC
>CAZWME010000069.1:0-12303 GCA_964634515.1 uncultured Pirellulales bacterium
ATTACTCTGAACAAAAAGAATTTCGGGATGTTATGCGGAAACTATATATACATTGTTAGGGCTTGAGTATTCGTAGAGGACTTATGCCAAAGAAGATAAGGCTATTCATTATTGAGTGTGTTGGTCCGATGGATCTTCTCCAGAGCCGTTCTGAAGCGAAGGCTTTAGAGCAGGTATGCAAAATTATTGGGCATGAAGTAGCTACAATGCCTGCGTACTCGAAGGCTGATTTTAGAAAGTACTGCAAATATATTTCCTCAATAGACGTAGATCATGATGGACAATCCAAAAGAGGTGTGCCTCTATGCATACATATTTCAGCACATGGAAACGAAAATGGAATAGGTTTTGGCAGTGACTTTTTAGAGTGGGACGATCTCTTCAATACGATGAAACCAATATTCACCGAACTAGAATACGACGGAGATGTCTTCCTAGCAATATCTGCTTGTGAAGCAGGCAATCAGAAGCTGAGTAAAAGAATTGAAAAAACATGGGGCAGTAAAACTAATGTGTCTCCACCAAAATACATTTTTGTAACTAGTGAAGCTGGAGGTATGGATTGGGATGATGCGCTTGTATCTTGGACTCTTTTCTACCACAGGATATCCAGTTTTAGCCTAAATAGGAGGCTAAAAGTCAAAGGGATTCTAAAGAAGGTAAAAGATGCAGTTGGAACTGATTTAAGGTACTTTAGATGGGATTCCGACGAAGAAAAATACCTTAGGTATAAACCTGGTTAATAGATTTTTTAGGAGTAATGCAGTTTTCAAACTTTTGCATAACCAGGCTAATTCAGCCGACGCAAAAAGCCGCGCTGCTGATTAGCGACGTTCTGCGAGAAGAAAGGAATAAGGATATGCATCCAGGTTCAATTGGCGGCATTATCCGCCTTTTCCAAAAGTTTAACCAGCAAATAAATTGTCAAGGTGGCGCCAAGCCATCCCCAAGCTTTGGATTGATGAATGATTATTGATTATTAGATTGAAGATTGCCGCCCCCGACAGAAAGTCAATTGAGCTAACACCGGGGACAAGCTCAACGGCTTCGCTCCTAATGAAATAGACATTTTCCGTATTGTAAGGGTTGAGATTGCCGCAGTCGCTGCGCTCCTTCGCAATGACATTGTTGGCTTATTTTCTTTTGTATGCATCCTGAGAATCAGGTGAGGTGCTCCTAAGAAAATAAACCTTTTTCGAATTGTAAGGATTGAGATTGCCGCCCCCGACAGGAAAGCAAGTGAGCTCACATCGAGGGTAAACTCTGCTTCGGATCCTTCGCAATGACATTGTTAGCGTATTTTCTTTTGTGTATATTTTGAGAATCAGATGAGGTGCTCGCAATGACAATATTTTTAATTATACAAGTCTTTCCAATTCGGATTAATGCTTTCTATTAACACAATCTTTTTCGCTCTGGAGCCGGACTTAATTTTTTTCTCTGCGGCTATTGCATCATAGATACGACTAAATGATTCATAATAGACTAACGTATTAATATTATATCTTTTTGTAAATGCACAACCTTTTTTGTCTTTGTGCTGCCTGACTCGTCTTCTTAGGTTATTAGTAACACCTGTGTAGATGACAGTTTTACTAAGATTAGTCATCATGTAAATCCAGTATTGTTTCATAATATTTTTATAACATTAATAACAAAGATTGCCGCGCTGCGCTCGCAATGACAAGGATGAAGGTTGTCGCAACAACCCAATTATATCGGGATTCCTTGTAATGGCAAAAATGTTTTTATTGTAAAGATTGAGATTGCCGCCCCCGACAGGAAAGCAAGTAAGCTAACATCGAGGGTAAACTCTGCTTCGCTCCTTCGCAATGACATTGGAAGGGAATAAAAAGGAGCCCCTTATTTTGTCCTCGACCCCCGGTCCCCTGTTATGAGCCAAGGTTAACGGTTCTTCCCCTGTTGCACGCCAAGTTTGCAGCACCCGGGGATAAACTCAGGGTAAACTCTGCTGCGCTCATCCTTCGTCTCCGCTCAGGATGAAGGAAAAAGGGCCCCTTATTTTGCTGTGCGCTGCAAAATCCGGAGCCCGTAAATACATAGTGTCAATGCACTATTGTGTCCAACCGTCGGGAATCACATTGATCGTCATGGTATCGGAACTGGTATATTCACCATCGTCAGCTTCCAACTGTAAGACATAAATACCCTCAGCAGAGACGGTCACGGTGGTCTGCTCGGCGGCAGGGTCGGCAATCACAGCAGCCGGGAGGGCGGGATCGTCGTCACTGGGCTGCTCTAGCACCGACCAGGTCACGGTGTAAGGTTGAATTGCGCCATCGTCGGTGACAATTGGGCTCAGGGGACCGGAGCGTGTACCATCCTGCAGAAAAGTGCTTATATCCGGGCCAGCGTTGACTGAAGGAGGCGCATTGTCCGCCAGAAAGCTGAAGATTGGCCCAACGACCGGAAAGTCAGAAGCGCTGTCAACATAGGCATCTACGGCCCAGAAGTACTTCGTTTTTGTTTGAGTTTGCACGACGACGGAAGTCACGTTCTGCTTGTTGAGCACCTGGATGGCTGCGGGATCGGTAAACTGTTCCAGCGCTTGCAGGTCGTCGGTGAAGTAAACGTCAACGGATACGGGCTGACCGGGCACAGACGGATCAGGCAAAGTCCAGCTTAGCTCGACCTCGCCGGGTTTTACGATAGCACGATTGGCCGGATCAGGATTAAGCTTGTGGACAGCCGTCAACGTGGTTTGGCCCGGATTCGTAACGTTATAATCCAAATTCGGCGTGCCGTTGCCGACATAGGTGGTAATCCAGCCATTGTCAATGTATCCCTGGACCAACGAGATTTGATCGCCGTTTATCGTCAGCATACCGCCACCGACATCCATCGTACCGACAGCACCATCTTTCTCTCTCATCAGAAAGATGTTGGTGGAAATAGTCCCACCGTTCAGATTGATGTGACCGACGGCTCCAAGATCCCTTGCAATCTTGAGGGTACCCGGGATCAGAAGCGTTCCGTCGATCATATTGATAGTGCCCGGACCTTTGAAACCGCAGTTGATGGCACCGAGCACCTCAAGGGTTCCACCCTGCAATGTCAGCGCACCGGCTATCTCACCAGTGTTTCCAAGATGTATTCCATTAACAACGTAAGATTCGCCCGCCATAATAGTCGGGCCCGGGATCGTGAAGAGCCTGAGGTATCCGTCGTTGAGTGTGGGGAGTGCGCCGGTGGCCCAGTTTTCCTGCGTGCTCCAGAGGTGGTCGCCAGTGCTATCGGGAAACTGTATGTCAGCTAAGACATTACCCACCAGTGTCAGCACCAAAACAAAAGAAACTAAATAGATCAATTTTCTTAACATCGTATTTCTCCTTCCTTACAAAAAAGGTAACCGTTCACGGGTATTCTCATGGCATTGGGCAACATCCCCAAGGTCAAATACCCATCTCTAAACCGAGATTTCCAATATACACTTCACTGAATCACTTCTGCAAACTTTAAGTCTTATAGTACCATAATATCACCTCAATTTCAAGATCATTCCACAAACCGGTTTTCAACAGTTCCATAAATTTAACTAAACGTTATACTATTAAGACGGCGCCAAGCCATCCCCAAGCTTCGGATTGAATATTGATTCCCGAGTAGTCGGGATTTGCGCTGCGCTTCAATATTGTGGTTGACGATTGATTGATGTGGATTGCGAATAGTTCAATGACCCCTTCCTTACGGTCGCGGCTCTGTAATGGAATAGAATAAACGGTGGGGCAAGCCGCCACCCTACCTTGAAAAATCAAAAGTAAAAATGTAAAATTACAGAGTAAAAATCAAAATCTGACACTGGATTCCTATTTTCGCAGGAATGGCTGTTTTTACCGCTCCATTACTGTCGCGGCTCTGTATTGAGAATAACCGATGGGGCAAGCGTTTTATTTAACCTATCCGCGAGATTGCTGTTGGTAGGGTAATGTCCCAGCCGCCCGTGATTTAGTTTTGAGCCTTTTCAAATGATTAATGATTAAGGATGATTGATTATTTGGTTTGAGATTCTTCACTACGTTCAGAATGGTACTTATTTTAGCTCGTTTGCTGCCCAAAGGACTACCAAATTTGTCATTGCCTCATCCCTGACGTTTGCGTTTGTACTTGTTCTTATAGAACGAGAAATGCATCTTACCGAATTCAGTATCCGGCTCTACTTCTCTGGCAATAGATTCGCACTGATGATAAGTGACGTTATCAACACCCTTATTATCAAAAAGCTCAAACACTGATTGCATAATTCCCCGCCGTTCCTGTGTTCGTTTTGGCAGAGGGTCCGGGACCACTATCGACGGGACAATTATTGCATTGGTCGCTACCGGCTCAAACATGTATGCGTTAATGTCATCAGAAAGACCTTCACGCCGGAAAGTCCTGAATTCAACAACCTGCACCTCTTCGCCAATATGCCTCAACGCTTCGTCCAATTTTTCTGTTCTCTGATCTATGACGACAACAATAAGCGGCTTCTCAGAAAGCAAGTCAGAAATGAACTTATGGACTTCTCTGGTTTTGATATTTTGCTTCAATCTTGCTTTGAGAACTTCATCGTCATCAAATAAATCAAAGAGAAGGTCTACGAGCTTCCTTCTGGTTGAACTGTCTTCGATCCCACTATTGAATTTGCTTAGCTGTGGAATGACATGGTTATAGATTGAATGTGAAGCCAGTTCGACTTCAATGATGGCCCACCGAGCTTTTTTGGGTGTGAAGAAAATAACATAACCGTCGGGTATTGAAACAACACCAGCTTTCGACTTTATCTTACTCTTAATATCAAAATAGAATGAATCCGGCCCAAATATGTGTTCACAATTTGACTGAATTGCCTTCTCAAACCGAGCTTCGCTCTCGGGCGTTATTAACCGGTATCTTACACCATCGATTAGTACTATGGGTAAACCTGGTGACAACATACTTACTTCTCCCTTTCATATCTCGTATCTCATGTTGTTTCCGCTCCCGGTTTGTCTCATGCCTTTAGTTACAGAAAATAACATAAAGAAAGTAAGAAGGCAAAAGGAATTTTAGTGAATTGGTTAATTAGAGATTAGAGATTTGATAATTGGAAAGAAAATAAGGGCAACCACATGGGGTTGCCCCTACGTATGCTACGTTTTTTTAATGATATAAACTTATCGTTTTACTCGGGCGTTGCCTTGCCAGATGCTCCAGATCTGCTCTTCGTCGGCAGGCTGGGCGTAGTCGGTCAACAGGGTCGTGACCAATGCTCCGGTGGCCCATCCGAACCGGACCCATTTTTCGGGTTCCCAGCCTTTTAGGATGGCATAGAGCATACCTCCGACGAAGCCGTCACCGCCTCCGATGCGATCGAGGACCGTTATCCGGCGCGGCTCGATTATATGCCAGTCGTCACCGGCGGACATGATAGCACCCCAGAGGTGAGAGTTTGCACTGACGACCTGGCGAAGTGTGGTGGCAAAGACCGAGGCGTTTGGGTATGCTTTTTTGGCGTTATTAATCATGACCTTGAAGCTCTCAATCTTGGCATGGAGGTCCTCGCCGCCCGCCTCGGGGCCGGCGATACCCAGGCAAAGCTGGAAGTCCTCTTCGTTGCCGACGAGTATGTCGGCAATTGCGGCGATTTGCGAGAAGATGTCGTGCAGCTCGTCCTCGCGTCCCTTCCAGAATGAGGCGCGATGGTTGAGGTCGAATGATATTCGGGTGCCGTGCTTTTTTGCGGTCTTTGCCAGTTCAAGGCAGAAGGTGCCTGTCTGGGGTGAAAGGGCCCCGATTAGACCTGATATGTGAACGATTTGCACACCTTCGGTGCCGAATATCCTATCCAGATCAAAATCTTTTACGTTCAGGGTGCGTCCCACCTCGCCAGCACGGTCATTATGAACTCGCGGTCCACGTGAGCCGGAGCCGCTATCTGCGATATTGAACTGGTGGCGATAACCCCACGGCCCGCCCTGGTCGAGCTCTTTGGCCTCATAGGCCATGTGGCGGCCAGCAAGGTCATCCTTTATGAAGCGGGCGATGGGACTGCCCTTTACGAAGGTAGTCAAGACCTTGACGGGCAAGCCCAAATAGCTTGATACACTTGCTACATTGGACTCGGCGCTGGTGGCTTGAAGGATGAACGTTTTACTGGAATGAACAGGCTGGCCGGAGAGAGGTGTTAAGCGGCCGCCCATACTCGTGGGCGCGACCATTGACCAGGTATAGTCCTTGCGGAATTCGATAGTCATGAGTAATATCCTTTCATCAACAATGCTACTAACGTGTTACATATCCAAGGATGAAATCATTGCAATAAAATCGGCCGGTGTCAATAGTGTCATCAAAAAAGAATATGATGCCGAAGGAACATCCCAGCTTTGGGGGAAGAAGAATGTTGATAGTTCAGGTTCACTTTTATAAAATCGTTCTATGCCGTACCGAGAAAATTATGGTCTTTAGCCGTTTATCCGGGAAATGCCGGGTAAATCATATTTCAAAGAGATTGAATGCCTGAGAGCTACAGAAAGAGGGAATGATATGATGAGAACAAATCGTCGAAAATTTATAGGCAGTGCACTTGCCGGCGGAGTTGCGGCTACATTGCCAGGTTCATGCAACGGGTCAGAGGGCAAGAGAGCTGCTTACGCCCGGCTGGATGAAATATTGAAGAAGCCTGTACTGAAAAAGGAGCTGTTTGCCAGGGGCGTTATCATTAAGAGCCTCGAACTGCTTCGTTATAAGCGCAGCTTTTTGTGCCGGGTACGTTCTTCCGACGGGGCGGAAGGTATTTCGGTTGCTCACAGCGGAATGAGCTATCTCTATCCGATTTTTACCCATACGCTGCAACCTTTTTTTATCGGCAAAGATGCACGTGAGCTGAACCTGCTGCTTGAAAAGGTGTACATATACAATCTCAATTTCAGATTAAGCGGGCTGGCGCTGGGGATACCTTTAGCTACCATCGAGTTTGCGATTCTCGATATGTTAGGGCGTATTGCCAAGAAATCCATGGGTGAGTTGATTGGGGAAATTCACCATCGGCGAGTTGCGGTATATCAAGCAACAGAATACCGTGAGAAACCAGTAGAGGAGTCGCTGGAACTGATAAAAAGGGACGTTGCGAGGTATAACGCCCACGCGGTCAAGATTAAAGTCGGGGGGCTTATGTTCATGACCAAAGACATTAACGCAGTTGGTCCGAAAGGAAGGACGGAAAGAATGATTCCGCTAATCCGCAAGACGTTTGGTGATAAAATGGTTTTGTACGCGGACGCGAACGGTTTTTATTCAGTGGATGAGGCGATACGGGTCGGCAGGTTACTGGAAGATTACGGTTATGGTTTTTTCGAGGAACCTGTTCTTTTCGACTGGTATGAAGAGACGAAAGAGGTTGCCGATGCTCTTAGGATTCCGGTTGCAGGGGGCGAACAGGAATACAGCCTGCACGGTTTTCGGTGGCTAATTGCCAATGACGGGCTTGGAATTGTTCAACCTGACAACTATTATTTTGGGGGGATGATTCGTTCGATGAAAGTTGCACGTATGGCACAGGCATTCGGGAAAGCCTGTACGCCGCATATGTCCGGTGGAGGACTCGGATACCTTTATATGATTCATTTCGTATCGGCCCTTGCCAATGCATCTGCTCATCATGAATTCAAAGGATTAAACACAAATGTAGAGTTCGAATGTAAAACATCGCCTTTGTCGGTGGTGGATGGAAAGATTAAAGTGCCCACTGGCCCGGGTTTGGGTGTGGAGATTGATCCGGATTTCATTAAAAAGCATGAGGCAGTAAAAGGATAGTAAAGAGAAAACAGAACACAGGAGACAGGAGGCAGAAGCTCATTCTTGTATATTGAAATACGGGTAATATCCGTGTTTCCGGTAGAAAAACCGGTTTTTCTCTCGAAAGAGAAATTTTCTCCTGAAAAAGTGTTGATTTGGTTTTGCGAATCGGATATAGTTCACGGTTTAGAAAATCGCTCTGTCGCACGGGGTTGAATATTTTTGGGGTCAGCAGTATCACGGCGTGGTTGACTCAAGCCTCCGACAGTGCCAAATCGGGCCGGGACAATACGGTCTCCGTGACAAGTAAGAGCGTAAGTGCATAAGTCATAATTGCACAAGGCACAAAAACGCGTGTGCTTCTATGTTCTTTTGCTCTTGTGCAGGTACTTTACCCGATGGTGTAATTGGTAACACATGGGCTTTTGGTGCCCACGTTCCAGGTTCGAGTCCTGGTCGGGTAGCTTTTAAACGATTAGTGATTAATGATAAATGATTATTGATTAACAACAAGGATTCGTTCCCAGGGACAGGTACGGTTTTATGGCTGAAAGAGTAGCGATAATTTTAGCGGCAGGTTTCAGTACGAGAATGAACACCCGCATAGCAAAGGTACTGCACGAAGTATGTGGACGGCCTATGCTGGCATATGTTCTCGATACCTGTCGTGAAGCCGGAATTTCAAAGATGTATGTCGTTGTCGGCTTCTCATCCGAGCAAGTGAAAGAGCGATTCTCAGAGGTCGAGGATGTTGTATGGGTGCAGCAGGAAAAACCATTGGGGACAGGTCACGCGGCCTTGTGCTGCAAGGAACATCTCAAGGATTTCGATGGTGAAACGCTGATACTTTGCGGCGATGGGCCTTTAATAAGAGCCAAAACATTAAAGAAGCTTATTGAAAAGCATGAATCGGGTCAGTCGGCGGCAACATTAGCAACGGCACTTCTGGATAAGCCGAGGGGATACGGGCGAATAGTCCGTGACAGTTATGGCAATATGCAGGGCATCATCGAAGACAGCGACTGCACAGAAGCACAGTTAGCAATCAAAGAAATAAATCCGAGCAACTACCTGTTCAATAATAAAATCCTTTTCGAGGCCCTTGAGAATATTAAGCCTGACAATGCCAAAAATGAATATTATTTGACCGATGCAGTCTCTGGTATCATTGGAACCGGTCATAAGGTCGAGGCGATTACGGCGGTTTCACCCGAGGAGGCTGTTGGTATCAACAGCAGAGAACAGCTTAGTGCGGCGAGCAAGATTATGCAGCGTCGGATTCAGCGGGAACTAATGGAAAGCGGCGTAACGATAGTTGATCCTGCCAATACCTGGATTGACGCAAGAGCGAAAATCGGACAGGACACGGTTATCGAGCCTTTTACTTATATTCACGGTGAAGTCAAAATCGGCAGGGACTGTCGAATTGGGCCGTTCGCTTATCTGAGGCACGGGACGGTCTTGAAAAACGACGTAATTTTAGGTGTTTATACGGAAGTTAAAAATTCAACCCTGGCCGATAGTGCCCGAGTCCGACATCACAGCTATCTCGGAGATGCTACCGTAGGGGAAAAAGTTAATGTTGGGGCCGGGACGATAACGGCTAATTTCGATGGCCAAAAGGTCTATCAAACCCATATAGGTGATAACTGCTATATCGGTTCCGGTGCAGTACTGATAGCACCGCTTGAGATAGAAAACGACTCGCATATCAATGCGGGGACAGTGGTTTCGCAAGAAAGTGTAAACGAATTGGGTGGAAAGGCTTTGAAAAATGTTTCTAAGTGATAACCTGAAGATATTTTCCGGCAGCAGTAATCCTACGTTGGCAAGTGATGTTTGCAAATACCTGGGGATTCCGCTCGGCGGTGCACAGATAGAAAGGTTTCCGGACGGAGAAAAGACCATCAGGGTGGAGGACGATGTTCGGGGCAGAGACTGTTTTGTATTGCAGTCAACGTGCAAGCCGGTTGATGATCATTTGGTGGAGCTATTAATTTATTTAGACTGCCTGCGAAGAGCCAGCGCCAGCCGTATCACTGTTGTTATTCCATATTTCGGCTATGCCCGACAGGACAGGAAAGACGAAGGGCGCGTACCCATTACAGCGAAGCTGGTAGCTAATCTTATCACGACCGCCGGAGCCAACAGGGTATTGGCGATAGACCTTCATGCCAATCAGTTGCAGGGCTTTTTTGACATACCGGTTGATCACCTGACGGGCGAGCTGGTATTGCATAAGTATTTCAGGGACAAAAAGATCAACAACCTGACGGTGGTTTCACCGGACGTGGGGAATATGAAGATGGCAGCCAGATATGCGTCGAATCTTGGCGGAGAGCTGGCGATTGTTCATAAAAAACGTATCAGCGGGAGCGAAGTGGAGGCCAATGAGATTATAGGTGAGACCGAAGGCAAAAATATCCTGATGTGCGATGATATAATCGCCACAGCAGGAACAATATGCAGTGCCGCCAGTCTGCTTAAAGAACGCGGAGCTGAAAAAATATATGTCAGTGCCACACACGGTGTTTTTGCATCGCCGGCATTCGAGCGTCTGGAGCAGGCACCGATTGATGAAGTAGTAGTCACAAATACAATACCCCTTAGTGAATGTGCAAAAAAGATTGAAAGTATCAAGATATTAAGCGTAGCATCCATGTTAGGTGAGGCGATCAAGCGAATTCACAGGAACGAATCAATAAGTAACTTGTTTAACAATATATGAACAGGATGAGATGACAAAGTCTCCCATTTTTCGAGAATTGGCCGATAATGGGACAGATTTGAGGTAAGAAGATTATGGCAAAAACAAAGCTTTTGAAAGCAGAAATTCGCGAACAGACCGGCACCAAAGCCGTCCAAAAGGTACGAAGTGAAGGCAGGATACCTGCTATTGTTTACGGGCATAAGAAGACACCGGTTGCCATTTCGTTAGATGCACACAACTTCGCCGAGGGGCTGCATCACGGACATCGATTGATGGATGTGCAAATCGCCAAAAAGAAAGAAAAGATCATTGTCAAAGATCTTCAATATGATTATTTAGGTAAGAACATTATTCACGCGGACCTGATGCGTGTTGACATTACCGAAACGATCAAAGTGAACGTTCCAATTGAGCTTAAAGGCTCAGGAGTCGCCAAAGGCACCCACGAAGGCGGCATCATTGAAGAACACATAGACCATCTGGAGATTGAATGCAGGGCAACTGACATTCCGGAGACCATCGTGGTATGGGCGAAAGAAATTGGAGTGGGCGATTCGTTACATGCCGGTGATATTCCGCTTGCCGAAGGAGTTAAACTAATCAGTCCTCCGGAGACTCTCCTTGTAACCTGTCATTTAGTTGCCGCCGCCAAGACGACCGAACAGGTTGAAGAGGAAATGCCGATTACTCCCGAGGTTATTACAGAGGCCAAGATACCCGGAGAAGAGAAGAATAAAGCTCCTGAAGAGGAAAAATGACGAGGTCATTTGGGCATAAGTGAACTATGGGCGATATGAAAATTGTCGTCGGCCTGGGTAACCCGGGCGATGATTATGTTAATACGCGACATAACATGGGCTTTAAGGTAATTGATTCTCTTGCAAAGTCTCTGAATATAGAGGTAACAAAAAGGAAGTTCGGCGGACGTTTCGGGTCGGGCGAATTTTCAGCCAACAAGTTAATATTGTTAAAGCCGTGGCAGTTTATGAACCGCAGCGGTCAGGCCGTTGCAACGGCGTTAGGTTTTTACAAGCTTTCGGTTGGAGACCTGCTCGTTATAACGGACGATATGGACCTTGAGCCCGGCCGGATTCGGATCAGGTCAAAAGGCTCGGCCGGTGGGCATAACGGTCTGGCTGATATTATCGAAAAGCTCGGCACAAATGAGTTTTCCCGGTGCCGAATCGGTATTGGCCGCAGTAGTGAAGATGATGCCGTGGATCATGTTCTCGATAAGCCGGCAAAAGAAGAAAGACCATTGCTGGCTGAGGCAATAGAAAGGGCGCGCAAAGCGGTGCTTTGCTGGATGGAATACGGCACAGAAAAAACAATGAACGAATTTAACAGGTACGATGAATAATCATCGCGATTTGTGTGTTTGCAATAAAGTGGAACATTAACTTGATATAAACAATGAGAAATTATATCGGGAGGTAATTAGCTTGGAAACCGAAACAAAGAACAAATTATATGAAGGGATGTTTCTTGTCGATTCATCGCTGGCCGGTTCAGATTGGGACGGGATTAACTCGGCCATCAGAAAAATACTGGAAAAGGCTAAGGCTGAAATTTTATCGATAGCAAAGTGGGACGACAGGAGACTGGCCTACGATATTAAAGGCAAAAGCAGGGGGACCTATATCCTTAGTTATTTCAAGGTCGATGGCGGCAGAATACAGGATATCGAAAAGTCTGTTCGGCTCTCAGAGAAAATCATGCGTGTCCTCATACTCAGCGCAGAACGGTTCAGTCAAGAGGATATTGAGAAAGATACTCCTGCTTCGAGGCTGGAAAAAGAAAAAGAGAGCAAGGAAGCG
>CAZWME010000070.1:0-12266 GCA_964634515.1 uncultured Pirellulales bacterium
CCGCCGGAATGTTCACCTCAGTAATAAGGCGATCTTTATAATCTACTGGCCCACCATAAATGCGGAATCTATCATCCTTAAATTGTTGCATTGCTGCTTCGCGTATAGCGTCTTTTTCCAAAACTAGACAGATCCCTGTGTGGTTAGCAGCGTATTGTGCCCACATCCTTGATTTGCCGAATCCTCTGGCATAGATGTCCTTGGTGTGGTCTCCGGTCAAGACCTCGTCTTGAGAAAAACACGCAAGGTATGTTTTCTGTTTTAAGGAACTGGTAAGCCTCTCAGATAATTCTTCAAGGCTGTACTTTGAAACGTCTCTGTTTTCGTTAGACCCAATGGAGAATCTCCAAGTTTTCGTCTCCATAGGATCATTCGTATTAATGTATCTTCCAAGCTTGAGTTGTTTATTTTGCAGTATATGCTGTATAGCGGTATTCGCTGATGTGTAATGATACAGAAACTTATCCTTGTCCTTGAAGAACTGAAATATGCTTGAGTTTCCTATGCTGTTCCTGGCTTTGTCTAAAGGATCCAAATGACTTACCTCTGTCCTTCTCTGAGATTTTCCATAACAAGTTATTATATGTTTTTACTGATAACACCAGATAAGATATTCTTGAAATTGGCCATTGACAACTGACTGCTTCAAAGCAGTTCCTATGCGAACCCGCTCAGCGGATTTGGACTCCGTCCCCGTCGGGGTCACGCCTTTAGTAAAAAATCGTATCTCATAGATAGTGAAGCCCCCGACAGAAAAGCAAGTAAGCTAACATCGAGGGTAAACTCTTGTTGATTTCGCTCGCGGGTGGTTCACGCCTTTAGAGATAGAAAGTAGCAGAAAGTAAGATAAAAGGCAAAAGAATTTTTAGAGAATTAGAGATTAGATAATGCAGATTGCCGCAGTCGCTTCGCTCCTTCGCAATGACATTGGTGGGACAGGCCGCCACCCTACCAAGGAAATTTGGGCAACCACATGGGGTTGCCCCTACATTAGGATTTGGATTTATGAGCAGCCCATTGAGTTTCCGCAGTTGAAGCATTTGTAGCACGTGCCGTTACGGACGGTGATAGAGCCGCATACGTCGCAGGCCGGGGCATCGCCGGTGAAATGCGAAAACTGTGCGTTAAACTGCTCTAAAGTCTTCACCTCAGTTTGTAACGGCCCGGATGTATCTTTAATTGCTGAGCCGACCAGAGCACTGATTCGGCCGGCAGGGTCGGTGGATTCCTTTATAAGTGCAGCGCCCTTGGAAGGCACTCCTAACGGAGCGGATATAATTTTAGGTGCTGAAGAAGGCTGCTTAGCCGTCCTTAAGGGTGAAAGAGCCGGTTTTTTGGGAGCGACGGCCTGTGCCTTGATTTTTGTTTCGGTTTTTGCCTCGGCAATTTTCTTTGCGAGGTCTTTTGTCTTTTCCACAACTTCCCTGGCGGTCGTTGTATTTTTGTTGTCCGGCGGGGCAGCGGCGGTTCTGTTGGGGGTGTTTTTGTCGGCGTAGCCTGGTATAAACTGACAGCCAAGCCAACAGAAAATGTAGTCAATCAGGCTTTTCGCAAATGGAATGCCTCTGTTCGAGGTCATGCCTGAGGGCTCAAATCGTGCGTGACGGAATTTGTCCACCAGGGTAATTAAAGGAACGCCGTACTGCAGTGCCATCGAAGTACAGGTGCCTATAACATTCATAAGACCACCGACGGTGCTGCCCTCCTTGGCCATAGTGATGAACAACTCACCAGGCTGACCGTCCTCATATAGCCCCACCGTCAAGTAGCCTTCATGATTCTGAACAGAAAATTTGTGCGTAATACTATGTCTGGTATCCGGCAGGCGTCGTCTGAACGGCCTGGCCGGGGCGGACGCATCGGCGGGCGCTTTTGCCCTGGCATCCTTGTGCTTTTGGGTAGATACCGGCTGAAGTTTTTTCGAGCCGTCACGATATATCGCAACTGCCTTTAATCCGAGCTTCCATCCTTCCATATAAGCGGCGGCAATATTTTCGGACGTACTTTCCTTCGGCATATTGATGGTTTTGCTTATGGCGCCGGATATAAAAGGCTGTACCGCAGCCATCATTTTCAGATGCGCCAGATAGTTGATAAAGCGTTTGCCTTTACGCGGCTTAAAAGCACAATCGAAGATCTGCAAATGGTCCGAATTAAATTCTTTGGCCCCCTCGATGGTTTCATTTTCATCTATGTATTCACAGATGGATTTGACCTCATCGGCGCTATAGCCGAGCCGCTCAAGGGCCATCGGCACGGTCTTGTTGACAAGTTTAAGCATTCCACCACCGGCCAATAATTTATACTTAACCAGTGCGATATCAGGCTCGATGCCGGTAGTATCACAATCCATCAGAAAACCAATAGTTCCCGTCGGCGCGAGCACGGTAGCCTGGGCATTTCGGAAGCCTGCTTTGGAGCCTGCGTCAAACGCCTGGTCCCAGGCATCCTTGGCGGCGTTGCGCAAGTAGTCGGGGCAATGGGTCTCCGGAATATCATAAGCGTGCTGGCGATGCATATTAATAACCTTGAGCATCGAATCGCGGTTGTTGTTGAATTGCTCAAAAGGCTCCTTTATCCCTGCTATTTCGGCACTGGCCGCATAGGCTGTTCCTGTCATTATAGCACTGATTGCTCCGGCCATCGCCCGCGCCTGGTCGGAATCATACGGAAGTGCCAGACTCATCATAAGAGAGCCGAGATTAGCAAAACCAAGCCCGAGCGGACGGAATAAATGACTGTTTACGGCAATTGCCTTGTCGGGATAGCTTCCATTATCAACCAGAATCTCCTGAGCAATGATAAACATCCGAATTGCCTTTTTGAAGCTTTCGATATGAAACGAGGCATCCTCTTTTCGGAACTTCAAAAGATTCAGGGAAGCAAGATTACAGGCCGAATCATCAACGAACATATATTCACTACACGGATTCGAGGCGTTAATTGGTCCGAAATTCGGGCAGGTGTGCCAGCGGTTGATTGTGCCGTGGTACTGCAGGCCCGGGTCGCCGCAAATTCTTGTACCTTCTGCAATCAGGTCCATCAGCTCGCGTGCCGAATGCTCGGCCATTTTCTCGCCCGTCGTTACACTATAGGTGGTCCAAGTGTCTTCTTTCTCCACCGCCTGCATAAACTCGTCGGTAACGCGGACCGAAAGATTGGAATTCTGAAACATTACACTGCTGTATGCCTCGTTGTTGTGGTCGTTGTCGTAGCCGGCCTCGATAAGCGCCCAGGCCTTTTTCTCTTCTTCGGTCTTGCAGGTAATGAATTCCTTAATATCCGGATGGTCAACCTTTAGTGATTGCATCTTTGCGGCTCGCCGGGTTTTCCCGCCGGATTTGATTACGGCCGCTATCTGGTCATAGACCCTCATAAAACTCAAAGGCCCTGAAGGCTTGCCCCCGCCCGATAATTTTTCTTTGCTGCTTCGCAGCGTGGAAAGGTCGGTTCCTGTTCCCGAGCCGTGCTTGAAGAGCATCGCTTCACTTGTCGCTAAGCGCATTATGTCCTGCATCGAGTCCTTAACAGACTGGATAAAACAGGCCGATGACTGCGGATATTCGTAACTGTTCTCACAGGGAACTGCCGTCTGCTCCCGGGGGTCCCAATGGAAGTTATGTTTGCCGCCGGCTACGCCATAGACGTCCAAAAGGCCCACATTAAACCACACGGGTGAATTAAACGCACCATATTGATTGACACATAACCATGCTAATTCATTGTAGAATACCTCGGCGTCTTCGTCGGTGGCAAAGTACCCGTCTTTTCTGCCTCGATCTGTGATTGCTTTGCAAACCCTGTGTACAAGCTGTTTTACCGAGCGCTCGCGCTGGCCGGTTTCGATATCACCATAAAAGTATTTGCTGGCCACAACCTTTGTCGCCAATTGACTCCAGGAAGCCGGAACTTCGATATTGTCCTGTTCGAAGATTGCCTGTCCGCTGTCGTCGGTAATTTTTGCCGAACGCTTTTCCCATTCGAGCTGCTCGAAGGGATGTACGCCCGGGGTCGAAAAGAAATGCTCTATCTTTAAACCCCTTGATTTATCAGTATTTATAACCATTTCCGGTTGCGTTTTCTCTGTCGCGAAAGGATTCTCGGGGTCGAATTTATACGGCATTTAACGCCTCCCTGCGAAAAAAAGACCACAATATATAGTAAAATGACCGGGAATTAAGCCAGATATAGTGTTAATGCCCGTAAGAAACAGTATCGGCAAATTACTGGTATTTTGATAATGTGTAAAGCCCAAATTTTGAAATTTCCTGATAAATTTTTTCGTCTCGTTCTTAGTCCTTGTAGTTACTGAATCTACGAAGAAAAATTTTTTTGTTGGGGGCAATCTATTTTTGATAACTTAACAATGATGTTAAGATAAAGATATGTCAGCCAAAACAAATAGCAAAATTGAATTGATTCGTGAAAAGATCAGGAGCTTTCCGGCGGGGCCGGGGCTTTATTTTATGAAGGATTCCGGGGATAAAGTCCTTTATATCGGCAAGGCCAAAAACCTTCGCAGCCGAGTTGCCAGCTACTTTCAGCCGGGCGTTGACCTTTCTGCATCACGCGGGCCTAAAATAGTTGAAATGCTCTGTAAAGTCGAAACGGTTGAAATTCTCGAAACGGCGAACGAAGTTGATGCTGTGCTCAAAGAAGCCCGTCTGGTGAAAGACATCCGTCCGCCCTATAATACGGACCTTGTTGATGATAAAACGTTTCCATATCTGGAAATCACCAGCAGGGAAGATTTTCCGGGCGTCTATATAACGCGGAAACCCCGCCAGAAAGGCAGCAGGTTATTCGGACCTTTTACCAGTGCAAAAGACCTGCGGGGGGTCCTTGTGGTGTTACAGAAGATATTCAGGTTTCGAACGTGCAATCTGAATATCAGCGAAGAAGACAGCAAGCGAAGGTTCTTTCGGCCATGTCTTTTATACAGCATAAAACAGTGTGCCGCTCCGTGTGGAGCGAAAATAGACAAGCACGAGTACAAAAAAATTATTACAGACCTTGTAAAATTTCTGCGTTCGAAGCGTTCGATTATTCTGCGCCAGTTAAGAAAGCAAATGGCGGAGGCATCCGGGGGATTGAAATACGAAAAAGCCGCAATGTTCCGCGACCGGATTCGCCTGATTGAACGTCTCGACCAACGGGGCACGCCAGATGAAAATGTTCAGCCGGAGGTCTTTGCCGCCGACCCGACTGAGGCCCTGATAAAACTTCGAGAATTGCTTCAGAGACCTGAGCCGGTTCGGATTATAGAGGGAATTGATGTAGCTAATATTTCAGGGGCAGAGGCGGTCGGCTCGTTGGTTAAATTCATCGACGGCAAGCCATTCAAAAGCGGCTATCGAAGGTTCAAAATAAAAACCGTCAAAGGTATCGACGATTATGCAATGATTGCGGAGGTGGTAAAACGCAGATATAAATACGCTATGCGCGGCGAAGAGCTCTGGCCGGACCTTGTCCTGATTGACGGCGGTCTGGGACACTTGAGAGCCGCTGAAAAAGCACTTAAAGAAATGAAAGCGCCAGATATAACGATTGCCTCAATTGCCAAAAAAGAGGAAGATATTTATTTGCAGGGTAAAAGCAAACCGTTGAAATTGGCCGCTAATTCACCTGCCCGCAAGCTGCTTCAATATGTCAGGGATGAGGCCCACCGCTTCGCTCAGCACTATCATCACATCCTGCGAGGCAAAAAAATGCTAAACAAAAAATCCTGATAGCTGATTTGTACAATTCAGTCCATATCAGTACTAAAATCCGCATCCGCAATCCCGACAGCCATACACAATACCAGCACCAATACAACTGAAATTGTCCTTTTCATACTACTGCCCTTTCAAAAGAGGCAACTTATTGTGCCAGGGCTACGATTTCTTAGGGTGTTACAGCCCGGTTGTAGATGCGGACGTCGTCGATCAGGCCGGAGAAGAAGGTGCCGAGTTCCATAGTTTTTCCACAGCCGATGTACAGGCCGCTATCTGAGCCTTCCAGGCCATCCTGTGTGTCCTGGGCCACTGTGACGCCATCAACATAGAGCGTTCTATTCGAACCATCCCAAACGAAGCCTATACGATGCCAGCTACCATCGGTGATGTTTGTTTGGGAAAGCATAGGTTTGCCCGCGCGGCCGTGGCTTTTTAGCTCCGTCATCAGATTACCTTCGGAGGGATCTGCCAAAAGCCAATTTGCAGCGCTTATTTGTGACAAAACAACCTGGCCTGAAGTACCGCCTTTGACCCAGGCATACGCACTGAATGATCCATCTACCGGATTCAGAACAGAGTCGGTGGTAACACAATCATCTATACCATCTAACTCAAGTGCGCCATCCACTATACCACCGGTAGGCTGCCAAATAGGATTGCCTATTGCATATCCGTTGTTGTCGCCAGCACTATCAGCAACGACTATACCCTCTGTCTCATCAAGCTTCCAGTATGCCACAGCGCCAGGATATGTGAACAAATGCTCAGAAAGGACGATCAGGTCCTGGACATCTATGATACCATCGCCATAAGGTGGCGGGGCAAGATCACACAATGGCTCGTCCGTGCCCCAGTGGTCAACCATTATGCAAATATCGAGAGAGTCCACAATTCCATCCGCGTTAAAGTCAGGTGATGAGACGGTGAGGCCGATGTCATATTCCTCTACTGTCCCATAAGCTGTTCTGATCCAAGAGCCCATGCCGCCAATGACGTATATCTTCCCATCCACCACGCTGGTACGAGGACCAAATCTTCCGGTGGGCATGTCGGGTGCTGTTGTCCAGGTATCCGTCGCCGGGTCATAGACTTCCACGGTGGCCACACCCGGGTAGCCGGAAACGCCTGGTACATAACCGCCGATGGCGTAGATCTTCCCATCCAGCGTGCTGGTGGATAACGCGGTTCTATACGTTGGCATATTGGCCTTCTCGGTCCAGGTGTCCGTCACCGGATCATACTCGTCAACCCTCCGACGACCATAACCACCAAAGCCATAGATCTTCCCATCCACCACGCTAGTGAAGCCAGCACTTCTTGACGCTGGCATGTCGCCCTCCTGGGTCCAAGTGTCCGTGGTCGGCTCATACACTTCCACCGTCAGAATGGAACCCGAGCCAGGCGCCCAGCGCGATCCGCCAATGACGTAGATCCTACCATCCACCACGTTGGCGGAATGGTAACCTCTTGCGGTGGGCATCTCAGACTTTGTGGCCCAGGTGTCCGTCTCCGGGTCGTATTCTTCCACCGTCGAGAAATTCTTCACCGACGAAGTCGAATATCCAGATGAAGAACTTGCACTACCTCCGATGGCATAAATCCTCCCATTCACCACGCTTGTGGATAACCCCTGTCTTGCGGTGGGCATCTCAGACTTCGTGGTCCAGGTGTCCGTCGCCGGATTGTATACTTCCACGGTACGCAACGCCTGATAAACAGGTCCAGCACCCCCGATGGCATAGATCTTTCCATCCACCACGCAGGTGGACAACTCCCATCTTACTGTAGGCATGTCGGCTTTCGTTGTCCAGGTGTCCTCTGCTGCCAGACTTATGGAAGCCAAGCTCAATGCCACAATCAATATGAGTGAAATTGTCTTTTTCATGATTCTCTCCTTTCAAGCCCTGTGAATATACTAAAGCAGCACACTGTGCGGCGCATATTTATTGCCTTAGATTTGTCTTTACGAAAACCACGCTGATTGAACGCCATTTGATCTTTCTCCTCCAAAAAGCTAAAGAAGTGTTAGCAATAATTCAGAGCAGATAAGTCAATGGTAGAAAACACATATCCTCGCTGTTCTAACTTAGCAAATAGTATGACTAATTGTGACAATTCTGTCAAGAAGAAATTTTCCAGAAATGAGAACTCTACAACAGAAACAGTGATATGGGCCTGAAAACCGGTAAAAAAATGCTGAATAAAAAATCCTGATAACTGATTTGTACAATTCAGTTCAAATCAGCGCTGATAGCTGCCTTTTACTGAGACAGACTGGCTTGTGGCGTTCCGCCATAGGCCCCCATATTGATGCGTCCGCCATTGGGCGATAATTCAGCATCGCAATCAGAACCGGGGTCTCCGGCGTCGATGCAGGGTGAGCCTGTAAGCAAATGAAAATTGCCGTTAATTGCATCGTCAAAAAGTGGATCGGCGTCGATATTGCCCTGGCCCGGCCAGCCGCCCTGGACATCAGAATAAGTTACTGTAGCCTCTATGTGGCTTTCTATTTGAGCGCCATCAGAGTTGTTGTAAAAAAAAATAGAGTTGGTGATTGTCGGCTCGTAGCTGGAAACGCCGCACAGAGCATTTGCTGCAATAGTACAGTTAGTGATTGTCACAATGCCGTCGTTAATACCGTATTGACCGTTCTCAGCGATAAGACAATTGGTAATTGAGGCGTAGTTGTACGTTACCTTTCGCCCGGCAGCATGTTTTCGCATCTGGATACCCGGACCATCGTTCAGGGTAATTTCGCAGCTCATGATTGCAGGATTACTACCATATTGTATTTCTATTCCGGGGCCGCTGTTGCCTGTGATAACGCAGTCAGAAATTGTTGGTGAAGCGTCGGCACAATAGACAGCCGCGTTCGCATCGGCAATAGTAAAACCGGCGAGCACACAGCTTGCATCTTCACCACCAGCAAAAGTTACGGCATGATTGTCGCCATCGATAACGGTAGCCGCGACAACATTCGGGTCGTTGGGATCGGCTGAGCTAAGTGTTAAGTTCTTACCACCAAAGCTTATGTTTTCGATATAAATGCCCGGGGCGGCTACTATGTGGTCGCCGGGGCCAGCCTCATTAATAGCGTGCCGAATATATTCATATCGTTGTCCGGTAGTTACGTTCTCAACCGGCCCATCTACAGTAGCAAACGATGGACTTACAAGCTCGATGCCTTCGCCAGAACCTAAATTGCGGGAATACTGTTTATCGACAGGATTGTTCCAGTGCTCATGGACGCCGAGGCTTGCCAATCGTGTACCATCACCTTCGGGGTCGTAAAATGTTCCGGAGGGAGGATTGTCCGCCAGGGCTGCCTCATGCATATAATTTTCGGGATTGCCGACAACGTCGGTTATAGACGAGTTCATTCCGTCTTCGTATCGTATAAAGTCCAATCCGACCGAATCGATAGCTATAGGGTCCTGTGAGGCAAATATACTGGAAGTCCAGTCATCGCCGAAAGACACATACCTTAGCACGTTGTTCGATTGATTTCTTGCCCCATACAAGCCGTCAATCATATACAGCAGTGTCTTTCCGTTAAGGTGTTTATGGCCAGTCAAATTAACCAAGCATTGATATGTGTCCATGCTCTTGCCTCGACCGCCATGATTGTGCAGAGGCGCAGGTGTCCAGCCGCCTCCGGATGGAAAATAAGTCGATCCAAAGTGGTTCTTTGCACATAATGTAACACCATACAATGAATGAGGTCTTAGCAGCGCCATATTGATCAGGTATTTAGCATTGGTTACACATTGGGGCAGATAAGCTGTTCCGGCCTTCGTATGAATTGGATTACCGCCATCGTGAACTGCTCCAACACGGCCGTTGCGTGATAAGGTGGATTTAACCACAAACGTAACATTCTGAAAATCCGGGTCCGGATTACTTCTGATTTTGTCGAAAATAGGGTCGCCGATATATCGGGAGGCATCGTAAATAGTAATCGCCGAGCCCGGTACACCTGCTACATTTATAAGCTGATTGAGGACCGAGTAAATCACATGGGGACTGGGCATACCCCGGCCTCTACTCCACGTAGAGCCGCTGTCCTGATTCATATTAATCTTGATAACGATTTGCTGGCCCCGCTGATAGCTGATGTCACCCAGACCTCTGGTATTATTGAAGTGCCTGAAAAGGGCATCCCAAGCATTCGGGTCGCTTGATTGGCCGGTGAGTTTCTGCAAAGTTTTGGAGACCATATAATTGACGACATTCTGGTCGGTGTTGACATCTTCCCACCAGTGGCCTGTCGAGCCGTCCCAGCTTGTCGCGGCCGGTTCGTGAGTCCATACAACGCGGCCGGGATAAATACCTTTGGCAATTCCCAGCGGGCTGTTCGGCGGCTCGGAAGGCGTAAATGCCGCTTCCAACGAAGGTTCTCCGGTGACATTTATAGAGCACCATAGAGCCATAACACTTACAGTAATGCACAGAGCAGCTACGACGTATCGCGATTGATGGAAGGTCTGCTTAGCTTTACGGTACGCCAAAGTTGAGCCAATCAGCCCCGTAATCCAAACCACAAAACCACTCGCAAGCGGTGCCGCAAAACGCTGGCAGGGATATGTGGCACGGGAAGGCTTCGGTAACACGCGTATCAAAAACCAAATCAGAGACAGCAGCCCGGCAATGGGAAACAGCCATATCAACCACCAATGCTTACTGCTCCCCCCAATACATTCACCCGTCTTCGGACATATCTTAGACTTGTCTGGCTGATGCTTATCGTCCGGGGTTTTTCGAGTAACTGAGGAAAAAGGTTTTGCTTTTCTGAAAAACATTAAAACACCTCCATAATCTTAAAAACTCCTTACCCTCCGTTTTCACCAGGTTGTATTATACTTTCCGGCGCCGAAATATGCAATACGGTTAAGAGCTTATCCGAATAACCGTTTCGTTATGAGGGCGAGCGAAAAGTTCGAGGCCAAGGCGGCAAGGCGCACAAAAAAGGGGCCTATACCAAGCTGGCATAGGCCCCGAATTAATACAACACCTAATTCAATTCCCACCAAAGTGAGAATGAAATCAGCATCACATCAATTTCCTAAGTCATACCGAACTACTAATCCTCGGTGAATCTGACGTCATCAACATAGAATTCACCCGCAGTATAGGCTATATGGAACGTAATGGATCCCGGATCGACGGTCTCAGGTATCACACCTGTATTGACAGTGTACTCGGCCCATGTATCAGTCATAGTGAATTCCTGACTACCATATCCCGTCCAGGGATCTGCTGCCAGTTCAGGCTTGAAATTGATGTTCATGGTACCTTCCTTGGCTTTAAGATAAACAGACAGCGTATATGACTTGCCCGCTTCAAAAACATGTCCACCGTGCTGTAGGCCGGCATCCCAGAAATTCGCACCTGCTGAGGCAACTGTAACATGCAGACAGGAGCTTCCCTCAACCGGGTCATCCTGAACCACTTCCAAGGAAGCGTCGCCATACGTGCTCCACGGATCAGGAACACCGTCTTCAAAGCCACCGTTGGCCAGAAGGTTATCGGCTGCTGCGGATGGCAGCATATACTCGACTGCGTTGAGGAACATCTGTGTGCCATCTTCGTACAGGTCGTACAAAGCCGCAGCTTGTCCACCCGTTACGCCATCAGGCTCGCGAGAGCCGGTGAGGAAGACCAGACGTGGTCCGCCCAGTACGTCATCTGGGCTCCCGCTGGAATTCTCCATTGTAGCTCCAGCCGGCCATTCGGCGATAACCATGCCACCAACAGGACCTGTGTCCGCTGACACTTCCGCGATCGTGGCCAGTAGCGTCCCTTCATCATCGATGTTATTGTTATTGATCGAGATGCCTCGCGACAGAATCGTCTCGTCGGTGGTAAGCGGGACCGCACCTTCGGCAAACAGATTGTCCATAGTGCCATCGGTTAGCGCGATTCCCGCAAAGATCGGGTGGGCCGGGTCAGTAACCGTCAGCCTGACATCTCCGGTGGTGTCTACCATATCTCCGCCGTCAGTAAAGCCCATGCGGCTGGAACGCAGCGTGTAACCATTCAGGTTTATCATGGGAGCCGTGATGCTGTTCCATGCTGTGGCACCACCACCGCTATAATGTCCGCTGGATGCTGTACGACTAATAATCACCAGATCCATGGTATTGAGGAATTCCACATCTGGAGTCTGCGAGGTTAGAACGCGTACCACGTTGTAGCCCTGGGCTTTCAGCAGGTCGGTATATCCAATATCCGGTGCCTGGGTGAAGCCGACAGCGGCAGCATCAGCATGAGGTTCGTCATCGGCGGCGTGGTAGGAGACCCAGGCAATATTGGGGGCCGGAGCAGCTCCGTCACTTAACAGTTCCACTTCGGCAATCTGCATGCTATTGGCACTACCGGGATCCCGTACAGTCGGGAACATAACCTGATAGTAAGCGTACGCCACGTTATTGGCGAAAGAAATAGCCGTTGCGTTCTTCGTGAAGCGCGGCCACGCTGCCTCCTGGGCGAAATCAACGATATCGCCACTGGCAATCAAAGTATATGGACCATCAATGCTGTCATTTGAAC
>CAZWME010000071.1:0-12146 GCA_964634515.1 uncultured Pirellulales bacterium
GAGGATGAATCGTTTGACCTGGTTGTGACTCATCCGCCTTATATGAATATAATAAAATATTCGGAGGGGAAGATAGAGGGGGATTTGTCGAATACGGGGAGTCTGCCGAGGTTCTGTGAGAAAATAGAGGAAATAGCGAGGGAGCTGCTGCGTGTACTTCGGCCGGACAGGTATTGTGCGATACTGATTGGCGATACGCGCAGGGGGCGACATTATGTGCCGCTGGCTTTTAACGTTATGCAGCGGTTTTTGAAGGCGGGGTTTGTGCTGAAAGAGGACATTATTAAGGTCCAGCATAACTGCTCGGCGACTGCACGCTGGCGCCCCAAGGCCAGGGCAGGGAAGTTTTATCTTATAATGCACGAGCATTTGTTCGTATTTCGCAAGCCGAAAGTTGGGGAGGATTTGGCACGGCTAAAGTACAGCCGGTACTAATTAGTTTTGAGTTTTGAGTGTTTAGTGTTGGGTTGTTGGTTAAAATTATCACGCCTTATTTTTTCCTTTGCTTAGTTCGTATAAACTGTGTTAATCTGTGGCTCAAGTTATTGAGCAGCTTTGGATTCAGTGACAATAAAATTTGCTTAAAGAGGAATCGTAAGGCCGTGGACGAAAAGGCAGAACAAGTCAGCGAGATGAAAATCAAAAAGGCGCCTGTTGGGCTGGCGATATTTGCGCTTGTCGGGCCTTCGATGGTATGGGCGGCCGAATATATCGGCTCGGGTGAGGTGGTTATCGCGACGCGGACGGGGGCGGTGCTGGGGACGACTATCCTTTGGGCGGCGGTTATCGGGATATTCCTGAAGTTCTGGATAGGGATGAGCGGGGCGCGTTATACCGTATGCACGGGCGAGGGCATGATCGATATGTTCGAGCGGATTCCCGGGCCGCGTCACTGGGTGGTTTGGCTGGTGCTGGTGGTGCAGTTTGTTTGCGCGATTCTTTCGATAGGGACGTTGGGGACGGCGGCGGGGGTGTTTATCCACAGCCTTATTCCATGTATCGATGTTAAGATATGCGGATGGTTCGCGGTGTTTTTCGCGGTGGCGGTGGTGTGGTCGGGGGTATTCAACGTATTGAAAATGGTAATGAGCCTTTTCGTGTTTATCGTCGTGTTGGGGGCTTTGTATATCGCAGCGCACGTGCTTCCGGGTTTTTCTGAGCTTATGCGGGGTTTGACGTTCAGTTTGCCGACGGTTCCATCGTGGGCGGCGGCAATCGAAGGGGTTTCGGAGAATCCGTGGGACGAGATTTTGCCTTTGCTTGGCTGGGGGGCGGGCGGCTTTGCCAGCCAGGTGTGGTACACTTACTGGGTATTAGGGGCAGGCTACGGAGCGGCGGCGGAAGATTTAAGGAGATTGTATTTTGTTAGGACTTCATCCATTGGTAATTTTAGCTATCGGAATCCTGACGGTGCTCGGGATGATTATCGTGTTGCGGGTGCATGCTTTTTTGTCGCTGATAACAGCGGCGATAGTTGTGAGCGTTCTTGCGCCGGGGGGCTTGGCCGTGAAAATCAGCCGGGTAGCAGAGGCGTTCGGAACGACGGCGGGTAAAATCGGGATTGTGATTGCGCTGGCGGCGGTGATTGGCAGGTGTCTGATAGAGAGCGGGGCGGCGGACCGGATTGTGCGTTTGTTTGTGGGGCTGCTTGGGGAAAAAAAATGCGCGATTTCGCTGATGTCCAGCGGGTTTGTCTTGTCGATACCGGTATTTTTCGATACGGTGTTTTACCTGCTGCTGCCATTGGCGCGGTCGATGCACCGGCGGACAAATAAACGCTATCTGCTTTTGATACTTGCGATGGGGGCGGGTGCATCGATTACGCATTCACTTGTGCCGCCGACGCCTGGGCCGCTGATTATCGCCGAGACGCTCGGGATTGACCTTGGTATGATGATAATGGTGGGGCTTCTTGTGGCTGTTCCGACGTCGATTGTGATGCTGTTTTTTGTGGGATGGCTCGCGGGGCGGATGGAGATACCAATGCGGCCGCTGGAGGGTGGACGTCCGGAGCCGGAACCACTACCCGATGAGCAGCTTCCGGCACTGTTGCCTTCTTTTCTGCCGATTATTTTGCCGGTGTTGATGATATCGACGCATACTATTGTTTCGACTATTGCCCAGGGTGCGGAGGTCGATTCGGGTATTATGCGGGTGAAGTCGTTTACGGCTGTGCTTGGTAATGCCAATCTTGCGATGCTGGTTTCGGCGGCGATTGCGATGTACGTGCTTTGGCAAAAGAGAAGGCCGGGGCGGGAAGGATTGGCCAGGATGGTTGAAAGCTCGCTGATGAGCGGCGGTGTGATAATTCTTATAACGTCGGCTGGCGGGGCGTTCGGGGCGATGCTGAAGGCGGCTGAAATCGGGCCGGCCATTCAGAATATTATGGTCGCCGATGGGGGGACGCATATAGGCGGTTTGAAGCTGTTGTTTATGGGATTTTTTATTGCGTTCCTTATCAAGTTTGCTCAGGGCTCAAGTACGGTTGCGATGATTACGGCGTCGGCGATGTTGGCGGGGCTGATAACGTCACCGGAAACGATAGGCTTTCATCCGGTTTACCTTGCTGCGGCGATAGGGTTCGGGGCGCAGTGCGGCAACTGGATGAACGACAGCGGGTTCTGGATTTTCGCGAAGATGAGCGGGCTTACCGAAGTCGAAACGCTCAAGACGTGGACGGTGACAATCAGTACTTTGGCCTTTGTGGGTTTGCTGTTTACGGTTTTGTTCGCGAAGGTACTTCCTTTGGTATAGCTTTTTTCAGGCCGTTCTAATGATGTCAGCGACAGAATCGATGATGTGGTCCGGCTGATACGGAAACCGGATGAGGTCATTTCTGCCGGTAATGCCGGTCAGTACGAGAACAGTCTCAATTTCAGATTCAATGCCGGCGATAATGTCGGTATCCATTCTGTCACCGATGATTAGGGTTTCCTCCCTGCGGCATTTAATCTTTTTTATGGCGTGCCGCATAATAAGGGGATTTGGTTTGCCGATGAAGTAGGCCTTTCTGTCCGTGGCCAGCTCAATGGGTGATATTAACGCCCTGCAGGCGGGCACAATTCCGGCTTCGGACGGTCCGGTGACATCGGGATTAGTGCCGATGAGTTTTGCTCCCCTGAGGACGAAGCGAATGGCGTTCTCAATCTGTTCGTAGTTATATGTACGGGTTTCTCCGACGACCACATAGTCGGGATTTACATAGTCGATGGCGAAGCCTTTATCATGGAGGGCGTTGATAAGGCCGGATTCTCCGATGGCATATACGCGTGCACCCGGATGCTGACTTGCCAGAAAGCTTGCGGTCGCCAGGGCGGAGGTCATAAAATGGTCCTCTTCGATTCCTATTCCCATATCGGAAAAGTGCTGTCGAAGCTGTCTGGGGGACCTTGCGCTGCTATTTGTTAAAAACAAGAATTTTTTCTTTTGGGTTTTGAGCCAGTCCACGAATTCTCGGGCGCCATCGATGAGTTTGTTTCCGTGGTAGATGACGCCATCCATGTCGCAGATATAGGCTTTTTTGTCCGTCAATATTTTCATAAATCGGAATCCTTCATAATCAGGCCAAAGAGTGTTAGTGGCGAGGTTTTTATTATTTTGACTTCGGCGAATTGGCCGGTGAGTGACGCAGGGGCGTTGAAGACGACTATGTAATCCGTATCAGTCCTGCCGACAAGCTGGGGATTGTTGTCGCCGGCCGTATTTATATGTGACTTTTTACTTAATCCTTCGACGAGAACTTTCACTTGTTTACCAGAATATTCCCGGCTTAATTGACCGCTTATTTCCTCCTGTACTTCGAGCAGCTCGGCGATTCGTTGTTGTTTTACTTCAGGTGGGACGGTGTCCTGTAATCTTTTGTCTGCGGTCGTGCCGGGGCGGGGAGAGTATTTGAAGATGAAAGAATTTCTGTATCGTGCTTTTTTGAGTAAATCAACTGTCGCCTGGAAATTTTCTTCTGTTTCGCCGGGAAAGCCTACGATAAAATCGCCTGCGATTGCGATATCCGGCACAATGGCCCTGGCCTTGTCGAGAAGCTCCAGATACCAGGCGGCGGTATAGTTGCGATTCATTGCGCGGAGGATTTTATCCGAGCCGCTTTGCGCGGGAAGATGCAGATAGTTGCACACCTTCGGGGAGGCGGCCATGACCTGCATAATCTCGTCGAAGAATTCTTCGGAAGGATAGCTTGTGACAAACCTTAGCCATTCGATACCTTCGATGGCGGCGGCAGCGTCGAGTAAATCAGCGAGGCACCAGGAGCGGCCGTCTTTTTTATATTTATATGAGTTTACCGTTTGGCCGAGCAGCGTAACCTGCTTTATCCCTTGGGATGCAAGTTTTTTTATCTGCTCGATTATTACCTCCGGCGGCCTGCTCACTTCCGGGCCGCGAACGTACGGGACGATACAATAGGTACAGAAATTATTGCAACCCCGCATCGCGCGGACATAAGCCTGAGACGGGATTTGTTTGTCCTCGACACCGTAGGCTGATTCGAATGCTTCGAGGGCTTGGTTTTGGTCTTCGGAAGTTTTCTGCCGTATTTTTTCGGTGACGGCCAGGCGTTTTTCTTTTTTTTCCAGGGCCTGTTTTAGAAGGTCGGTGATTTGAGGGATTTGTGTCGGGCCGCAGACGATATTGACCGCTTCGTGTTCGAGCAGTTTATCACCGAGCCGCTGTGCCATACAGCCGATTACGCCGACGACCAGGGCAGGCTTGCTTTGTTTGATGTGTTTGAGGTGGCCTAATTGTGAAATTACCCGCTGCTCTGCGTGCTCGCGGACAGAGCAGGTATTTATCAAGACGACATCAGCTTCTTTTACGCTTGTGGTCAGGCTGAACCCGGCATCCTGAAGCGCAGAAGTAACCAACGCTGTATCCAGCTTGTTCATCTGGCACCCAAAGCTTTTAATGTGTACAATTTTATTATTCATATAGGAAAGCAAGTATATCAAGTCGGCTTTTGGAAATCAATGAGTCCGGCTGTCGGGTAGTGAGCGGTTGAGTTTGCGTTGGAGGTCTTTGAGGCGGTTTGTTTCGTCGAAGCCCAGGAGGATAATCGGAAATGCGGTCTTGTTGTGCATTAACGGTTCATCCATATCGACCCATTGCCGGCAGTAATCGCCGTCTGGGGTGCCGGGTATGGGTGAAAAGTCCGCCAACATACCGCGGACGCCCAAACTGTTTACAAAGTGCATCGAGGTATCGAGCTGCTGAATTTCGATATGAGGATGGCCGAGGATTTGGTAAGCCGTGATCTCTGTGGTATTGCCGCCGGCAGAGATGAGATACTTCACTGCTTTTGCAAGCTCGTCTGAAAAGACTTTCGAGCCGGTGCGTTTCTGCCATTGTTGAGAAGCGCTTTCAAATCCTAAGTAGAAGGTCTTAAAGCCAGCCCGAACCATAAGCTCTGCCAGTTCTTTGGTGATAAAGCGGGCGTTAAGGGCGTTTGGGCTGTGGAAATTTACTTTTATGCCGCGATTGACAACCTCATTTAAAAATGGAGCCAAAACCTTATCGGCGTCGAACAGTAAAGCATCGTCATAGAATGCGATATTTTTAATTCCAAGACTACATAACAGCTTTAGCTCAGCCAAAGAGTGTTCAAGCGGCCGTGCTTTGAATCGGCTGTAAACCATTGGAACCGAGCAGTAAGTGCACTTGAAAGGACAGCCGTCGGTGAGTTTAAGCACCCCAACATTTAGCTTCTCGTACACTTCCCACAGAGCCGGCTGGCTGGAGTCCGGATTGATTCGGAGATACTCCCAAAGCGGTTCAAGGTTAGTACCACGTACTAAGAAATCGGCCCCTGATTTTTCTGCGTGATTAAGGCAAAGTGTTACATAATTACCCCCTAAAATAATTTTTGCCTGGGGGTGGGCTTTGCGAATATCTTCGATGACTTCTTCGACACCTTTGTACCAGTAGGTCATTGTCGTCTGGATAAAAACAAAATCGAAGGGTCTCTCCCTTGTAAGAAAATCCCGGAAGATATTGCGTGGCAGGCCAAACCGCCGAAAGTATCGCGGGATTGATTCGAGGGGCTTTGGACTTTGGATCTGTTGGCAATAAAATCTGCCTCTATTCCACCGGTCGGATTCGAAATGCTTCTGGCTTGCAGTGAACGGATGCAGCCTGTCCATATAATCGAAGAGTTTAAAATCCGCCTTGCCGCGCAGCTTTCCTGCGGCGCTCAGCATGCCATAGGGCTTGAGCCAAAAATCATATGCAGCGAAGTCGTAGATGGGTGGATTTACGAGCAGAATTCTGTACGCCATAATATTAGGGAATCTCTAAAAATTCATTTTTACTGCGAACGGCTGCAATTTTAAGCCGCGGCATTGTCAGGCCAAAATTCGTCATCGAGAAAGCTATCGGCTATGCCTGCGGCGATTTTGACCTTCCGCCAAAGCCGAGAAAATTTCGCTCGTTCTCGTGACAAAAGCAATTTTTAGAGGCCCCCTTTATATGCTCTTATCCTTCCTCAACTACATTAAATCCCATCAGGACGCCCAGCTTCTCTATATCCTTCTTATGGTCGCCATAGAAAACATCGCGGTGCAGGAGTGTCATTACTCCATGCTGTCCGCCCTTAATAACGTCGGCGCCCCAGTCATGGAACATTTTGTCGGCATCGTTGACCCTGGTCCAAAACTGAGTGCGGCAGCCAAGCTCATCGTGTGTAACCTTGAAGATTTTTCCCGTGGATATCAGCATGGTATCGAGGTTGACGAACTTTGCGCAGGTAACCGTTTGCCCGATGCGATTCTCCACGTCCAGTGAGACGCCCCTTTCGCTGTCACTCTGGGTCCGGATTGTAAAAGGCAGACGTTTACTGTCGGGGCCGTCCATTTTGGTTGCCGAGGTGCAGTGGAAGTGTATAAGCGCATTGCTGGCGGTGTCGATGACTGGGTCACTAATGAATCCGGGGATGCCGAACGCGTAGCTGAATATCAGCATTGTCAGTGTCGAGTCCATATCCCCCTCACATGCGCCGACAAGGCCAAGGTCGTTTAGCTTGCTAAACGTCAGGCACCCTTTAGCCGGGCCACCCATGCAATTCGAGCTTGTGACTGCCCGTGCCCCTTTCTTAATCATAAGCTCCTTTGTCGCCAGGTAGAAACGTGCCGAGTTGATGATTTCATTTTTTGATGGCTCAACGATTTTTTTTGCCTTGCTAAGCCAGTATCGTTTTGCCTCGGCCTCTGCGGCTTTGATGTCAATTGCCTGGTGGGCCTGCATGGTTTGCTCGACGCTGATTGGGATTAGCTCTGTACCCAGGCGTTTTTTGACCTGTTCTGCGGAACAGGCCGGGTCCGTTCCCTGCGGCCCGCGAACGACAAGGATACGCGTTTGCCGCATATGTGGTGCGACGCGCATCAATTTGACTACCTGCTCAATCTCGTTCCAGTCACTGGTCGGCAGCAGGACAACTTTCTTGCCGTCCTTTTGCCACTGAGAAAAATACATCCACCCGTGTCCGCTAAATGGCTGAGAGAAAACGGCCGTGGGTATTCCCGTATCGATGATTTTGTCCATAGCCGCTTTTGGTGCTCCTCCACCGTGGCCTGAAAGGTGAAACAGTAAAACGCCGTCGGCATTACGTAGTTTGGGTACGACTTTGTCCACCTGGGCCGGGGGAACCAGCTCGCCGCCTATGAACTTGACGTCGCCGAGTTTACGCTCCACATTTGCAAGGTATTTCTCAAACTTGTCTATCTCCTGTGTTGGTCTGGATAAGTAGATTCCACCGGTTCTGCCGATATAGATTTTGTAAATTTTTACGGCGGGTAATTTGGGCGGCCATTGGCCGGCTTCGCCGGCCATTGCGGGGCGACTGCCCAACTGACTGCCTAATAACACTGCTCCGGCCCCCGCTGCGCTTGCCTCTAAAAACTCTCGTCGGTTTAAATCGCTCATAATTTAACTCCTCACAAAATTTTTCTGAATCGTCTTTTACTCTGCTACGCCGATTTTTTTGTTTATTGACGTTTTATGTGATTTTTATACGAACTCGGCTGCTACAATTTCCATCAGGCGAGTTAGCACATAGTAAAGTTTCTTTTGCTGTTAATCAAGTACTAACTTTGTTAAAAAAAGCAGTTTTGATTTATTGGCCCAAAGTCGTGTTAAGCCCTTGATTTTTGTACCTTTATATGTTAAAATGAGTTATACTAATAAGTTATAAATATTAAACCGCAGTACGTGACTAAAACTATAAGTGGGGAAGGGATTTAGATACGCTTAGATACATTAAAATCTCATTGTTTGTCCTTATATCCACCATGCTTTTGGTCGGTTCTGTTGAAGCCAACTGCCCATTGGCGGACCTCAACGGCGACTGCGATGTTAATATTCTGGATTTAGCTCTTTTTGCTGAGCAGTGGTTGAGCAATTCCGGCAGTTCCGCCGACCTAAGCGGTGATGACAGGGTTAATGCGGCTGACTTTGCTCTGCTGGCGGGTCAATGGCATAGAGCAGGGATACCACTGGTCATTAATGAATTTATGGCCTCTAATAACAGCGTTACCCAGGATCCTCAGGGTCAAAATGATGACTGGGTCGAAATCCATAACTATGGCACAAAAGCTATTAATGTTGGTGGGTTGTATCTTACGGACAACTTTTCCAATCCTACCAAGTGGCGAATTCCCGAAGGCAATCCGGCTGTAACTACCATCGGCGCCGGGGGCTATCTATTGATATGGGCCGACAATGATATCGCGGATGCCGGCCTGCATGCCAACTTCAAACTCGATGCAGGCGGTGAGCAGATAGCTCTGTTCGATACCGATGGCGGTACGTTAATTGACTTCTGTTTTTTTGGTGAGCAGTCCGGGGACATTTCCCTTGGCCGTCATCCCGATGCCAGTGACAACTGGCAGTTTTTCGGTGCCCCGAGTCCCGCGAGTGAAAATATCAGTGTGTATCGGGGTTTTGTTGATGATGTCAAGTTCAGCCACGAACGAGGTTTTTACGAAACGCCATTGTCTGTCACAATTGCCACCGAAACCAAAGGTGCTTTAATATACTATACACTTGACGGTACCGAGCCGTTTAATACTTCGAGTGTGGTGCGGACCCGGACGGGTACGGCCTATACTGGCCCTATTGCTATAAGTGGAACGACATGCGTGCGGGCGGTTGCGGTAAAGCCGGGCTGGAAATCTTCGGATATTAAAACGCGCACTTACATTTTCCTCAGCGATGTGATAAGGCAATCATCCTCCAGCAGGGAACTCCCGGCCGGATGGCCTACAGGTAGTGTCAACGGCCAGAGCCTTGATTATGGGATGGACCCGGATGTGGTTAATGACTCTCGATACAGGGACAAGATTAAGGATGCACTGCTGGCGATACCTACTATCTCGCTCGTAACAGACCTTAATAACCTGTTCGATTCGGCTGAGGGCATTTATGTTAATGCGGGGAGAGACGGACGATTGTGGGAGCGGCCTGCGTCGGTTGAATTACTCAATCCTGACGGCAGCAAAGGTTTTCAGATAAATGCCGGCCTGCGCATTCGTGGTGGATTTAGCCGCAGTAACAGCAATCCCAAGCATGCGTTCCGATTATTCTTCAGGGCCGAATATGGACAAGCCAAGCTCAGGTTTCCACTGTTCGGTGACGAAGGTGTTGATGAGTTTGATAGCGTTGACCTTCGGACCAGTCAGAACTATTCATGGAGTTTCCAGAACAGCAATCAGAACACGATGGTACGCGAGGTGTTTTCACGCGACGTGCAGGGGCAGACGGGGCATCCCTATACTCGCAGCCGCTATTATCATCTTTATATCAACGGCCAGTACTGGGGTATCTTCCAGACACAGGAGCGTTCCGAGGCTTCGTATGCCGAATCTTATCTTGGTGGTGACAAGGACGACTACGATGTGGTGAAAGTGGACCGTAGTGTCGGGCGGGCAATGCTGGCGACTGATGGGAATATGGATGCCTATCGCCGGTTGTATGACGGGACGAAAGCACGAGCATTGGGCAGGGATGGCGCCTACAATAAACTTCAGGGATTGAATCCGGACGGCACACGAAATCCGGACTACGAGAGATTGCTCGACGTGGATAACCTTATTGATTTTATGATTATCGAATACTATACAGGTGACAGGGATGGCCCGGGTTCTCGCTTCGGCAACATACCAAACAATACGTTCAGCATATACAATCGGAAGAATCCCGATGGATTCAAATGGTTCCATCATGATAATGAACATACTCTTGGTGTAAATAATAGTGAACGGAATATGGTTACGCCGTTCACCTCAGCCGGGGCACAGTGGAAATATTTTAATCCGCATTGGCTTCATGAACAACTAATTTCGAACAAAGCCGACTATCGTATGCGATTTGACGACCGTGTATATCGTTATTTCTTCAATGACGGTCTTCTAACGCCAAGTATTTCCCAGAACCGCATCCGGGCCCGTGCCGAGCAAATTGAGCTTGCGATAATCGCCGAGTCCGTTCGATGGGGCGATTCCAAGCGCTCGAGCCCTTTTACAAGAGACAGCCATTGGCAGCCCGAAATCGACAGGATTCTTAATAATTATTTACCATCTCGGACAGAAGTTGTTCTTGAGCAGTTTAAGAGTGTTGGCTGGTATCCCCGTGTTGAGGCGCCTACGTTCAGCCGGCGGACGGCACAAGTCGAGCCCGGCTTTAGATTAACCATGAGTGCACCGGAGGATACGATTTATTACACCCTCGATGGTTCCGACCCGCGTCTGACAGGAATTTCTCAGGGTATCGCTGACAGTGCTACCCTGGTAATTGAGAGTGCCGCTAAACAGGTGCTTGTTCCGAACCGTCCCGTCAGCGATAACTGGAAAGGCGGCGAGTTCTTTAATGATTCAGGTTGGCTGGCTTGTGTTGGAATCCCTGGTGGTGTGGGCTACGAAAGAGGTTCAGGTTATGAAGGTCTTATTACACTTTATATCGAAGGCCAGATGTACAGAAACAATGCAACCTGTTATATTCGTATCCCGTTTACCATTGAAGGCAGCCTGGACGGTTTTGACTTTATGACACTCAAGATGCGCTACGACGACGGCTTTGTCGCCTACATCAACGGTGTCGAAGTGGCCAGACGCAATTTCCTCGGCACGCCGACCTGGAATTCCAGCGCTGAGGCCAGCCATAGTGACTCTGCAGCGGCCAGCTTAGAAGACATCGACATCTCTTCTTATCTTGCTGCTCTTGTGCCGGAGAATAATATCTTAGCGATACACGGCCTGAATTCCTCAACGGCCAGTACCGACCTTCTCATCTCCGCAGAGTTGGTTGCGGGCAAAGGTAATCCACCCGGTGACGATGGTACTTCACCCGGTGTGCTCGAATATACCGGGCCGGTCACGCTGAATCGTAGTACCCAGGTTAAAGCCCGTGTACTCCGCGGCAGCACGTGGAGCGCCCTTAACGAGGCGACATTTGCGGTTGGTTCGGTGGCGGAAAATCTGCGCATCACGGAGATTATGTATAATCCGTATATTCCGAATACCGAGTACGTTGAGCTTCAGAATGTCGGGGGCGAAACGATTAATCTGAATCTGGTTAAGTTCACAAACGGAATTGATTTTACCTTCCCGAATATAGAGCTTGCACTCAACGAATATGTCGTAGTAGTTCAGGACCGCGAAGCCTTTGAAATAAGATACGGTACAGCTTTTAATTTAGCCGGCGAATACTCAGGCAGATTAAATGATGGCGGAGAGCGAATCAGAATTGAAGATGCTGTCGGCCAAACAATTCTGGACTTTGACTTCAAGGACGGCTGGCGCTCAATCACCGATGGAGACGGTTTCTCCCTGACTGTAATAGACCCTGCCAACACTGACCCATACGACTGGAACGAGAAAGACTCCTGGCGAGGGAGTGCGTATCTCAGCGGTTCGCCGGGCGAAGATGACAGCGGTATTGTCCCCAATCCCGTTGCGGTGGTTATTAACGAGGTATTAGCGCATTCACATGCCGATGCTGCGGACTGGATAGAGTTGCATAATATCACAAATGTTTCTATCGATATTGGCGGCTGGTTCCTCAGCGACAGCGGCTCCGATTTAGCCAAATACCAGATTGCTCCGGGGACAATAATTGCTCCGGATGGATATATTGTTTTCTACGAAGACCGG
>CAZWME010000072.1:0-12086 GCA_964634515.1 uncultured Pirellulales bacterium
CGTTCCACAGGTACATAAATATGAACATAGTGTTCAGATTGAGGTACCACTGCTGCAGCATTATCAGGAGGACTTTAAGCTTGTCCCAATTATCGCCGGTAGCTGTTCGTTAGAGATAATTGAAAAAGCCGGTGCTGTCCTGAGAAGTCTGGTTGATCAGGAAACCCTCGTCATTGCAAGTTCGGACTTTGTGCATTATGGTGCCGGCCACGGTTATGTTCCATTTACAGAAAACATACCCGAGCAAATTAAAAAAATCGACATGGGAGCTTATGAATATATTGCCCGTTTGGACAATAAGGGATTTCTTGATTACAAAAAGAGAACAGAGGCAACTATATGCGGATATATACCGATTGCAATATTACTTTCGATGTTGGGCCATGACAGCAAAGCCGAGTTAATAAAATACGCAACATCAGGTGAATTAACAAACGATTATTCCAATTCCGTCAGTTATCTATCTATCGTATTTTCCGGGGTATGGCAAAAAAATACGGAACTCATCCTACAAGAAAATAGTCAGCAATTAACAGAGGAAGACAAGAAACAGCTCTTAGCCCTGGCCCGCAAAACAATAATCTATGCTTTGCGAAATCGAAGAGTGCCTCAGGCATCGGACCTGGGTATTACAATTACCGATTCAATGAGAAAACCGCGTGCGGCATTCGTAACGCTCAAAAAACATTCTCTTCTGAGAGGCTGCATAGGTGATATATTTCCGCAGAGGCCTTTATACAGATCGATTATTGTAAATGCAGTAAACGCCTGTTTCAATGACAGGCGTTTTCAACCCGTAACAGAGGATGAGTGTGGAGATATTACAATCGAGATTTCCGCACTGACAACACCTGAACCTGTTACCTCGGCAGATAAAATTAGAATTGGAACAGATGGTGTTGTATTGAGCAAGGATGGCCATTCTGCTGTGTATTTACCACAAGTTGCGCCGCAGCAAGGTTGGGATTTAAACCAGACGCTCACACAATTGTCCTTGAAAGCACAGTTACCTGCCGATGCATGGAAAGAAGGAGCAAACTTTCTGGTCTTTCAGGCCGTTGTTTTCGGAGAAAGCCAGGAGGCTCCGCTTGCCGGGAACTAACTATGAAATTTGCTCGCGGTTTGCTGATATTCAGTTACGGCCTTTTTACCATCGCCGCACAAAGCCTGCTCTTTCGCGAATTTATTACAACCTTCGAAGGCAACGATATCAGCGTTGGCATTTTCTTTGCTTCATGGTTTCTATGGGTGGGTCTCGGAGCAACCATTGTTTATAAAACGCGAATCATCACTGAAAAGTTACTTCAAAACGTAGAGTTTTTATTTTTAAGTTATCTGCCTGCTTTCGCAATTCAATTGACACTAATTATTCAGGCCCGTGAACTTGCAGGGATAGAATCATATGAGTTATGGTCGGTGTGGGCCATTGTGGTAGTATCAATAATCGTAAATGCACCTCTAAGTATCATTACGGGAATGCTGTTTCCAATTATCTGCCGATGGATTGAAAAAGACCAAAAGTCACCTGTTTCAAAGGTCTACATTTTTGAGGCAGTGGGAAGTTTTGTCGGAGGACTGGGAGTAACCATTCTTTTAGGCCATGGTATAAGCCTGGTAAGGATATTTTTTATACTTGCGCTTTTACTTTCGGTATCAGCCGCATTTTCCCAATTTGCAGGAATAATTCAATATAGTAATCCAACATTTAAAAAACATTGCAGAATTAAAGCTCAAGTAATTCTCCTAATTCCAGTGTGTATCATCCTTTGCTTTTTCACAAAAGTGGATCAAACCTTGATGCATTTTTTCAGGGTGGTTAAATGGACAAAACTACTGCCCGCCGAATCTTTTACCGGCTCTTTCCAGACGGCCCAGGCCGAATATCTATATGGTGTCTATCAAAACCAGTGGGTAACTATGCGAGAAGGTAGTGTCATTGAAACATTACCCAATGATAGCACTGCCGGTCGAATTGCGGCAATCGGTTTATGTCAAAAACCTGACTCCAAAAATATCCTGGTCATTGGTTCAGGGCTGGGATTATGTCAGCAGTTCCTGCGATTATCACAAATTCAAACAATAAGCTGGGCACATTGTGATAATGAATATGTGCAGGATGTGAACAAAGTCATCCCTGCGGAATTCAAAATTATAAATGATCGATTACATCGGCCGGATGGTGACATTCGTTCATTGCTGACAGAATACGAACAAGCTTTTGACATTGTAATCTTAAATTTACCGGATGCAACTAATTCGGTCCTGAATCGATATTATACCCTCGAATTTTATCTGCAGATTAAATCGGCTCTGAAACCTGAAGGAATATTCCAGGTCCGCGTCGCAGGCGGGGAAAACATAATGGGTACGGAGCTTATTAATCTGGGGGCTTCCACTAAATTGACTCTTGAGCAGGTTTTTTCCAGGCTTGTTATAACGCCCGGTGAAGATACCTGGTTTATTGCATCTGATTCTGAAAATCTCACCGGAGACCCCGGAACTTTGCGAGACCGCTTGGCAACTATAGAAGGAGCCGGTAGTGTTTTTGATCCACGGGCTTTGCTTTCCGTTTATTTACCGAAGCGTGCCGATGCGGCTATCAATAACTACTTAGGTGCGGATTTACCAAAAGAATTTTTGATTAACCGGGACTCAAGGCCTCTAACCCATTTATACAGTTTGTTGCTCGCGGCAAAGCAATCGGGGACGCCAGTTACAAAACTTATCAAACATCTGGCTCTGGCAGGCCCTTTAGCTTTTGTTATACCCGTATTAGTTTTTGTCGTGCTGCGAATTATTTACATCCTGAGAACAGTTAAAAATGGTAACAAATCCGGTTTCGACAGCAGCTATATGGTCTTTTCCGCAGGCTGCGTGTCTATCGGGGTGGTAATTGTCCTGATGTATTTGTATCAAACACGTTTCGGCTCGCTGTATCAGTACATCGGTATTGTTTCATCCATGTTTATGGTTGGCCTTACCTTCGGAGCTGTTCTAATCAGACATTTATTGACAAATGACAGCAAGGTTCAACCTGAGAAACTTTTATTTGTGGTAATTTTAGTGCACTTATTAATCCTCGGTACAATTGCTTTTTGGCCGAACGAACAGTTGACACATTTGTCGTTCGGTATTGCTTTTATTTTAAGTGGTTTATGCGCCGGCAGCTATTTTCCCATAGCTGCCAGGCAGTTGGCTGATATTGCTTTTGAAAACAGCCGGGTCGGTAGTAAACTCGAGACTTCAGACCACATTGGCGCATCAGCAGGTGGATTGTTGACGAGCCTGGCTCTTGTACCGGTACTCGGGGCTCAGACAACTCTGCTCGTATTTATTTTAGTAATTCTGACAAATGTTCCTGCTGCTATTTTGAGAATATATAAGCCGGAAAAGCTGTGTTCTTCTGACTTAATAGCCTTTAGATTACGAAGGCTCGGATATATTTTCTTAGGGCTTGGTATATCAATCATCCTGACCTCAAACCTGCTCGCCAGTGCAGGTTCAAGTCTGAGACCTTCACTACCAAAACATTCGGCTCAAGCACTTGCCGGTGGATCGCTTCTTGAACAGGATTCAATGGTCATGCAGGATAGCGGACAAAAAATCGATTATTTCCGGGTCCGGGATGCCAATGATACACTAATCGGATATATCTTTAGCTCCGAGGACTTGGCACCAGAGGTTCGTGGGTTTGGAGGCAAGATAAATCTTGCTATTTACGTAAATGATACCCATGGCGAATTGATCGACTTCCATATAATACGGTCAAATGAGACTCCTGCTTATCTGGAGCTTCTTGGTGAATGGCGAAAACCCTTAAATAAACGTCAACTCTTCCAGCCTGAGCCTTTTGCCGGTGTTCACACTGTAACAGGGGCTACCGTAAGTTCTGAAGCTTTTCTCTCGGCACTTCGAACATCAGGACGCAGATTTGCCACACAGATTCTTGGCCGGACTATTGAGACAAGCCAAATCGAAAAAACTCAACGAGCCTATTATCTGCCGGATAACCAGTCTATTTATTTAATCGGTACTTTTGTTCTTACTTTAATAGTGATTTACCGAGGCGGATTCTGGAGCAGACTGTTTGTACTATGTTTTAATCTTGTTCTTGGTGGCATTTTCTTGAACACCCAGTATTCCAGCGAACAAATGGCGACCTTGCTTTCGGGGTATACGCCTGCAATAAAATTAACTGGGGCTTTTTTACTGGTTATTGGAGTGCCACTCTTAGTAGTCATCTTTGGCAATATTTATTGTGGTTATATCTGTCCCTTTGGTGCAGCACAGGAGCTGCTTGGCTATGTTTTACCCGACAGGTATAAGCAACAGATACAGAATGAATCAATGCAAAAGGCAAGGTTTGTCAAATACCTTGTCCTTCTTATTGTAATAATAGTGTTCTTTATTTGTAGAGACAGGACGACGCTTGCAGCAGACCCCCTTATCTCGATTTTCAATTTACGGTTTTCAAATTATGATTTTCAATCAACAATGTTTTTGATAGTGGTAATAGCACTGATAGGCTCGATCTTCTATGGGCGCTTTTGGTGTCGATATTTGTGTCCGGCCGGAGCTTTTCTGTCATTACTTAACCACGTGGCAATATTAAAGCGATATTTGCCTGCTAAAAGATTTGGCAGGTGTGAATTTGGTCTTACTGCAAAAGATAAAATGGACTGCATACAATGTGACAGGTGTCGATATATCATATCCGTACACAAAAAAACGAGAGAACAAAAGTACAAGGGGATACAAATACTCTTGCCTTACGCCATCGCAATGGCAATATTGATATCGGCTGTTTCAATAAACAGGTTCTTAAAAGTCATTCCCATTGGCCAGGATTATTCCACCATTTTAGCTCCTTCCGGAGGCAAGCCGAGGGAGGTCGATTTACAGCACGTCCAAACAATGATTAAGCAAAAGAAGCTTTCAGACAAGGAAGCTGAATTTTATAAAAAACTCGAGTAAGTTTAGTTTATTAATATGCGGCACACTTTCTGCCGCAAGAATTAACATTAATCAGAAAATCAAGGAATCAAAGCTTAACATAGTACTATAGGAATCACATTCTGATTAAAATTAAAGCACCGTATATGTAATCCGATTACACATATCAAATTGTTAATAAATCTTTGTATTTCCCAAAAAATTGACATTCATTCGGACTCGGAATAACAAAAATCAGCATTTGTAGTGTCAAAATGGTATCAAGATGTCACTTGAAAATTGTGATGTTTTCCGACTCCTGAAATAGATAGCTTTTCGAAGAATAGTGTTAATTATAGGCGAGTTAAGGAAAATTGGATAACAGGAATTTCACTTGCCGGATAGCAACTGCGTTTGCTGCTATGCTGTCTGGATTTATTTTATTTGAAAGAACTGGCCCAAACACCTATCGAGCTATTAATGTTCACTATATTACTCAGTGCTGTAATTCCACTCGAGCCAGTGTTCTTCCAATATGGCTAAGTCCGGTTCATTGACTATACAGTCCTCATTGATATCTCCGGGTATCGGCTCGAATCCTTCTTGATTTTTTGCGTGCTCGCAGGCATCTGTGTACAATACGATTTGCATAGTGTTGGCAGCAGTTAATTCGCCATCGCCAGCCTCAAGCTGTAATGTATATGAACCAGGTTCTATTATTGTAACCGTGGGATTTACCGTAAGGGGTTCGCTGATCTGGGCCGGATTTGATCCATCAGGCTCGGCGATGACCGTCCAGGTAAGTGTAGCAGGCCCAGGCCCGCCGTCCGGGTCAGAGATAGTCCCATTAAGCTGGACTGTCCTTGGACCACCAGCAAGCCAAGTATCAATATCATCGCCGGTATTGACAACCGGTGCCATGTTCATCGTGTTGAATGTGAAAATTGGGCTCAGATAAGACGGACCGGCACTGCTGACGCTGGAATCGTACAGGTCAAGTGCCCAATAGTAATTTGTGTTAGCGGTAAGTGTAACGGTTACCGACTCAACCGCCTGACCAGTTACAACCTTGGGGTTTGTCTCGACATAGGAATTAGTGCCAAAGTAAACATCACAGGTTACGACGCCTCCCGGGCTGTTCGGCTCGGGTAAAATCCATTGAAGCTGGGTAGGGCCGGCCAGTACGGTCGAACCATCGGTCGGGTTCGGACTGAGTCGGGTGCTGAGTGTAGAAGCGGTAACAAACGTATAACCGTCGGTAAAGTTAATCTCAACATCTCTGGCGCCACCGTCAGCGACGATGATACCATCGCGGTAAAGAGACTGAGCAAGTTCAGTGACATTATTTTTCAGTTTCAATGTTCCGCCGCCGGATCCGCTATCAGAACCAATATCAATCAAGGCCGTACCTTCGCCGATTATCAGGCCACCGCGGTTGTCCTCTGCATAGTCCCCATGATGCTCAAGTACACCACCGTTGCGAATCTGTATGGTGACGTTGGAATCGGCGCCGGCGGCAAGTATCATATTCCACTTGGGCTTATCGATTTCGCCTATTTCCAGTTTGCCGCCATCGATATCGATGACGACAGTTCCGCTTTCTCCGAGTTCGAGTGATTTCTGACCGAGGACCGTTGTACCGGGGCCCTTAATAGTAAACTTCGCATTTACGCTCCCTGCTTCATAGCATATCTTGATATCATCACCACACTGCAGATTCACCCCACCCTGGATCAACAGTTCGCCACTGAGACCGTTTCCATTGGCAATCCAGAGGTCATCAATTAAAAAGGGTATATCACCTGAATCAAGGACCGGCCATGTCAACGGCGTCGTACTGCCTACATAAGAATCTGCGTCATCACCTAAAGCTCCATCCGAGGGAACTGTTGCAACATCCCAATTACCGGCTGTCATCCAGTCGTCACTAATCGCTCCGGTCCAGTTATAAATATTGTCCGCCCAGGTAAAACCAGGCAAACTCATAAGGACTATTAACATGGCTAGAATATTCTTGATTGTCATTTGTTTATCCTCCAAACAACCGTTATCTTGCAAATCAATATCACCCTAAATAGTAGGAATCGGGATTTCCCGTCTTTACACGTCACGGAAACTGCCCGGAACAACTGCTTATTATATCAAAATCTTTTTGATATTGCAGCGATTTTCTGGTAAGCCCCAGCAAGTTATCTCGTGAAAACCTTCAAAATAGGTGAACACTTATGTCGAGAAATCACCTTCAAAGCAATAATTCAGAGGTGTTTGCCTCGGTTTTTCACTCGATATTTTTATGGCTTTTTTGTATATTGGCTTAAGTTCAGAGTGAGCATAAATAATTATCTCACAGAAAGGAACAACAGACACATGAGGCAGAATATCCTTAGAAAAACAGTCGCAAGAAACACATCTTTTATACTCCTGATGCTTGCCTTTTTGCTGACGTGCTCCTGCTCAGGCCTCCCGGAAAAGGACTCTGTCTCCGAAACGAGGGAAGGCTGGGCGTTGTTGCCTGAAATATTGCGCCGAATTGTCCCGCCAAATTTTCCGGATCGTGATTTCTTCGTGACCGATTATGGTGCAGTCGGCGATGGCGTCACCGACTGCAATCCAGCCTTCAGGAAGGCCATCGCGGCTTGCACAAAAGCCGGCGGCGGACGCGTTGTTGTCCCAAAAGGAACGTTTCTCACCAACGGGCCCATCCACCTGGACAATAACGTTAATTTTCACGTAACCCAAGACGCCAGGATTATGTTCGGTACGAACTTTGACGACTATCTCCCCCACGTCAGAGTGCGCTGGGAAGGTACGGAGTGTTACAGCTATTCGCCGTTAGTCTATGCCTACCGAAAGACCAATATAGCACTTACGGGAAAAGGCTCGTTCAACGGACAGGCTGAGAACTCATGGGCAATGTGGCCTTTGAAACTCAAGCCACGAACGACAACAAACGAAGAACTTCGAGAGCTGAACCACAAAGATGTTCCCGTCGAAGACATAAAGATCTACGGAAAACCAACGTTTTTTGAACCGTTTGAGTGTACGAATGTTCTCATCGAAAACGTGACGATCCTCGACTATCCGTTCTGGTGTGTGCATCCGACATTCTGCACTAACGTCACCATACGAAGACTGGTGCTCGACAGCCATAACTCGAACAACGACGGGCTCGATCCCGATTCGTGCACGGATGTCCTGATGGAAGATTGCTGGCTGGACCAAAGCGACGATTGTGTGGCGATCAAGGCCGGCCGTGATAATAGCGCATGGCGGAGGGGCAGACCGTGTGAGAATATTATTATACGCAACATGCCTTCGAACTTTGAAGGCGTTGCGATTGGCAGCGAGTGTTCCGGCGGTGTGCGGAATGTTTTCATATATGACTGTGACTACGATGATGGAAATATCCTGTACTGTAAATCAAACCTCGATCGAGGCGGTTTCATCAAGAATATATACGTCAAAGACCTCAATGTGGGAAAAGCCAGGATTCTTAGATTGAGAAACAATTATCACGGTTACCGGGGCGGCAACTTCCCGACGGAGTACCGCAACATCAACATCGAGAACGTACATATAAAGCAGGGAGACGACGAGACGATATCCTGCCAGGGAGTCGAAGACGCTCTCGTTTACGACGTCTACATAAAAAACGTCACTATTGATACACTCGATAAGGGGCCAATCATGCACCTTCGACATGCTGAAAATGTTGTGCTCACGAATGTTTCTATCGCCGGGGAGATTCAACCCACACATCCGCCGATGATGCCACCTGAAGAAAAAGAAACGGAAGGAACAGCATCTATCGCCCCCAGACGTAGCGGAACGTGGAGTAATATTTCCAACTGGGAGACCGGCCGCGACGGGGCTCGACTGAAATGGGCCGGCGAGACGGCCGGTCGGCTGCCCGACGACAAAATCGACGAGCGGGTTCTGATCGGAAAGAGCCGGGTCGTTCCTGACGGTGTCACAGTGATCCTCGATCGCAATATCGATGGTGATTTTGAGGTTCGAATCTATGAGCAATCGACCTTTGTGATTCCCGATGGTCGTACGCTCAAGATCAAGGGGCCTCTCATCGTTGATCGCACCAACAGCGAGGCGCGGCAACTCGGAGGAACGGTGGAAATCGACAGAAACCTTGACATCGACACCACAACCGGCCATTTCGTAATCGAAGGCGGTTCGTTGAGCTGCGGCAAATTGAGCCTCAACGAGGGGAGGTTTGTTGTTGACGACAGCCAAGGTAATATTCAATCAATAAACGTCAGAGGAGAGTACCGAACGGGCGACGGAGAAGGCAACACGACAACGAAGTTCGTCGCCAACAAAGGCGGCGTGACACCCATACAATGCCAGGATCTGAATCTCGACGCCTATATGGGCGAAAAATTGATCGTCGATGTAAGTAAATACGATTATAAAACATACGGGGACTTGGTTCTGTTCGCCTATAGAGGGACTCGAAAAAGCGAGTTCGACGGCGGCTATGAGAAACCAGAGGCTCAAGTTACCATTATCGGCGCCAAGGCCCAGTTGGTTTATGACGACGCCGGGAAAAATATTAAACTGACCAACTTCCGGCCCTGAGATAGCGAATCAGGTTATTCATGAAAAAAAGAAATTAAAATGGAGGAGTTTTATGAAATCCCGATACGTTCTCTTTGCCGCAACAACGGTTATCCTTACTTCGTTTTTCACGATTGTCAACTCACAGGCCGTGTTCGCTACTGGAAAACCGGAAGGCCTCGTGGGGCGATGGGACTTTGACGATGGCACCGGCAAAGACCTTTCCGGCTTCGGCAAAAACGCCGTGCTGGGAGGCGGGACTATTTATTCTCTCGGAAAAGAGCATGCCTGTATTCAATTTATGCCCGACACCGAGCCGATGCGAATTCCAGCATCTGAGGACTCGCCTCTGGCTATTCGCGCCGGTACGATATGCTTCTGGCTGAACACTGTCACGGGTAGAAATACACTTGTGAAATACAACAACAGGGCTGTCGAGATTAACGCTTATCGGGGTGATTTCCAGGTGCGTTTTAGTGGCGAAGATGATTTCAAGTACTGGGACCTGATCCTGGACTACGACTGGCCGAAGTATGACATGCGTGAATGGGCTTTCTATGGACATCCAAAGGCTTCGGTTGACGATTCTGTATGGCACCTTTCGCCGTGGCTTACGACTATCGGAACAGAAGGATAATCGGATGGCGGGATGGAGAGCTTATCTCGGTCGTTGACCTCTCAACGGTTGAGACTGAACCACTTCGACGTGAGGGCCTGTCGGAGATTTCAACAGGTGAAGGTTTTATAGGATTCATGGATGATCTGCGCATCTACAACAGAGTGCTAACCAATGCCGATATTCTAAAAATATATAATTCAACTAAATCGGTCTATACAAACCGGCGGGACACGATTCCAACAGATAGAAAAGTAAACACCTACAAGTACAGCAAGGAGGACCACACCCTCTATCGCGCATGGCTACAGTACAATACTGCCTCCGAGAAACTTAACGAGAGCTTGTTCAAAAGAATAGTTGCTGAAGGTTCGAACTCGACTGTAAAGACGGCTGCATCTGAGTTGGCCGAGGCGATAAAATCCATGTTCGGCTTTAAACCATCTGTTAAGACGAGGCTCGTATCAGGCTCAAAAATTGTCTTAGGAACAGCCAAAACGTCAAGTTGGATTCGAGAGAACTCAGACAAGCTGGGACTCGACCGGATAAAGGAAGACGGATTCATCATCAAAGCGATGAAATACCGCAATGATACAACCCTTGTTGTTGCAGGAAAGGTTCCTGCAGGTGTCATTTTCGGCACCTTCGACCTGATTCGACGCTTACAGTTGATACAGGGCCCGGGCCGGCTTGACGTCCTGGAGAATCCACAGATTCCTATTAGAATGGTCGATCATTGGTCATACTTCCGCGGATGTTTTGGCGACAAATGGCGCCGGGGCGGCAGAAACGACTCGATCTATAGCTGGGAAGAATTGCGTACGGGTGATACGAAATTGATTCGCGATTGGGTGCGTATGATGGCGTCGGTTGGCTGGAACGCCATTTGTCCAAGCGAGGTCAATTGGCACTACTGCGACAATTTTCTCGATCATCTCGATGAGGTTGAGATCCTCGCCGGCATTCTCAGGGATTACGGAATGAAACTCTATTGGAGTCCGAGCTATCTGCTTGCACTTGATCGAAAAACGGCCGACCAACTTTATGCGAGAGTACCTGATTTCGGTGGGTATATGATGAAACTCGGCTCAGAAAAACAGAATGGTGATCCCCGTCCGCCAATGGTAAACCGTATCTCTGATAACTTAGCACCTTACGGAGGTAAAGTTCTTGTACGCGGATTCGTATATGGTAATTATCGTTACACTCCCAAGCCCTATCGCCACCTTATTCCATACGATATTTTTGCCCCCGAAGATGGCAACTATCGTGAAAACGTAATCCTGCTGCCAAAAGGCAGCGCCGGCGACTGGGACCTGTCTGCACCAATCCCGGGAATTGACGGTGCATTACAAAAGACCTCGATGGGAACAGAGCTGGTTATCGATAAAAGTTTCCCCAGTTCATGGGTGGAAAAATGGAAATGGTGGCTCAATCAGGATACCTATCGTAATGGCCCGGGGAGTTTAAACAGGTATTCGCTCCGCTGTATCATGGGTGTTGCCATGATCAGTCCGTCACCTGCCTGGACAACGTCCCCGCTGAATATGATGAACTATTACGGCCTGGGCCGGATTGCCTGGAATCCTGATCGCTCTCTGAATGAAATATACAACGAATGGATTGTTCAGACTTTTGGTAATGATCCTAAAGTAATCGACACGATCAATAGAATTCTGCTGCTGTCTGATGACGTAGCCCGCAAGCTTTACATGTACCGTGGGTATCGTGGCATCTGGATCGACCGTGGCGACGAGTTTATGGTTGAAAATAAAACGCCCTATGCAATAAACCGCTATGGTATAGGCCCTGCATCACAGACGTTGCAGAAAAGGCTGATCAAACAATACGCGCCGGGGCTGCGTGAGGTCTATGGTGATCCTTTACGAGCCGAGGAATTTCTCTGTTCATTCCATTTCCGGCCTCATGACTATCGCCTTTCTATTGGCCGGACCTTGATACAGGA
>CAZWME010000073.1:0-12027 GCA_964634515.1 uncultured Pirellulales bacterium
TTGTCAGGGCACCGGAGTATGTCACCGAGCCGAGAAGTACAAGATAAAGAAAGATAGTGCCGACCGCCATAATCGTACGAGCTGCGGCATTATAGCGTACTTCAAGGAACTCGGGCATTGTATAGATTCCCGCCCTCAGAAAATACGGCAGAAAAAAGAAGCCCACAATAACAAGTGTTACGGCGGCCATCCATTCATAGCTTGCTATGGCGAGGCCGACGTGACTGGCGGCGTTACCACTCATACCAACCAACTGCTCTGATGAGATGTTGGCGGCAATCAGTGAGAAGCCAATCAGCCACCATTTAAGGCCACGACCTGCCAGGAAGTAGTCTTCGCTGGTTTTCTCATGCCGGCTTTTCCAGAGTCCGATTGTGATAACCGCGGCGATGAATCCCACAAACACAGTAACATCAAGGAGATTGAGCTGCATAATAAATCCTTTCCTCTTATTTGTCCTCTAACTCATTCCATTGCTTTATTGGTGTAAAATTGATGATAATTATAATCACTTTATGCGAGAGAGCAATAAAAATAAAAGAGCGTATCGTTAGGTGTCATTTGTATTTATGCAGTATCAGGACATTTTTCAATCTGAAAGATAAAAGAGTTTCCATTTTCTTCCGGCCGGACCCATATATCACCCCCATGCTGTGTGATAATCTCTTTGGTTAGAAACAGGCCAAGTCCCGTTCCTTTTATTTTCTTGTCTTTAGAGTCTTCCAGCCTTGAGAATTTTTTGAAAAGCTTTTCTTTTTCCTCCTCTTTGATCGGCCTGGAGTCATTATAGACTTCGATTTGCACTTTGTTTGCGAGATCCTCAGAGTTGATTATTATCTTTCCTTTTTCCAATCCATACTTGACGGCGTTACCGAGGAGGTTATTTGCCACGATATGCAACAAATCAAGGTCGCCGTTGACCTTGGCTTCAGCGGCAATATTGTTTGTGACCGCCATCTGTTTATCTGCAATCTCGGCGTTAAAAGTTTCAAGGCACGGATCAAAGACATCTTTCCTCAGACTAACATGCTTCTTATTAACTTCCAACTCGCCTTTTTCTATTCTGCTCAAGTCGAGGAACTTTCTGACGGTATCTCTGAAATAGTGCAAGTTTTTTGTTACCGACGTAAGAGATTGTTTTTGTTTTTCATTTATCTGTCCAAAGAGCCCGTCTCTTACAGCAGCGACGTTCAGAAGAGTTGTAGCGACTATTCCCTTAAGCTCGTGGGAGACAAAACCCACCAGGTCGAGATAAATTTTGTTCAGGGCAGCGAGCTGCTCATTTATTTTTTTTAGAGACTCTTCTCGATCGCGAAGCTGCGCGGACATTTTATTAAAAGAGTCGGCAAGCTCATCGAATTCCATGATTCCGGTTTCTCTATCCACTTCATATCCGAGAATTCCGGCGGAAAGTTTTCTTGTTGCTTTTAGCATACGCTCGACGGGGCGTGCAATTGTTCTTGTTAGAACTATTTCAAGTGAGGCCGCCAGGGCAGTAGCGACGCATACTATCCCAAGAAAAAGGATTAAGATATTTCTCGCCATATTGGTAAAAGGCTGCTCAAGGATTCCCACGTAAAGTATTCCAATTATCCGGTCGTCTATGTCTCTGATTGGTTCATACGCAGTTTTGTACCAGTCATTTACAACAAAGGCCCTTGCCACCCAGGGCAGACCTTTTACCAAAACCTGTTCGTAAACTTGTTCGGAAACCCGGGTTCCGACGGCCCGGCTGTTGTCTTTTGCTCTGACATTAGTTGAGATACGAAGATCGCCCTGAAAGATTGTAACTGTTCCGATGTCCTTTCCTTTGTATGTTTCTCCTTTATAGACAATCTCTTTGACCTTATCCACAATCTTATAGTTTCTGTTCAGTAAATTTCCACCGTAGAGTACGCCGGACAACTTTCCATCGTACCCGAATACGGGTGCAGCGGCTTTGATCATCATTCCTGAAGTTTCCCGGGTTTCTGCTCTTCGTCTTGCTTTTGGTGTAGGTATGAAGCTTATATTTGCCTGCTCGGCGAGGTCTTCGCCTTCCTTTATGAGTTCGGCCCGGGGTACTATCACGGTTCCAGAAACAATTTCTCTGCTTGAGAGCACCTTTTTGATAAGCTTGTCGGAGGTCTGAATGTCCCCGGTAACTGAAGGATTTCGACTTCGTGTGAGGACTTTTCCGGATGCGTCGGTAAGAGTGAGGACGTCCAGGGATTCGGAGGTTCTTATCCTGGCCAGCTCCTTATCGAGAGTGTCCCTGTCTTGTGTTGAAATGGCATCCTTAATAAAAAACCTCACGGCGGTGAATCTTACGATGTCTTTGACGTTTTCAAGCTCCTGGGTATAAATCTCTCGAGCGGAGTTCAAGTCGTTTTTTACCTTTGTCTGTGCCCTTTTTATAATGTTCTTCTTTATGACATAGTAGCCTAAAACTGCAAACAGCAGCGAAAAGGTTAAAATAATAATGTCGAAGGGCACCACTATTCTTGATCTGAGCTTTTTTGTTTTCATCTGCTAACTTTTTTTTATTGTGTATTCAATACCCGATGGCAGTGTATTAAAATGTTTGGTGATGGGATGTTGTTCTTTTGCAATAGTATCGAGAATCCATCCATAATTCCAGCAAAAAGCAGGAATCCACTGCGATTGTTCAAATTTTCAAACTGAGCAGTCAATCCTTTTAAGAGCCTCAGGCAGTGCATCGATTATGTCGGTAGATATGAGGCTGGTCTGGCCGAGGTTCTCTGCCGCTATGTCACCGGCCAGGCCGTGGGTATAGACGCCCATGACCGCGGCGTCAAAGTTGTTCAAGCCCTGTCCAGCGAGGGCGGTTATGATACCTGTTAAAACGTCGCCTGAGCCGGCTGTTGCCATGCCGGGATTTCCGGTTTTGTTAATGTAAAATTTTTGACCGTCGGTAACAACGGTACCCGCTCCTTTGAGGACTACGGTGGTTTTAGTCTTCTGTGCCAACCGGACGGCTTGTTGCCGGCGGTCGGGGGGGAGCGGTTCTCTTAGCAGGGCCGACCACAGGCGTTTCATTTCGCCGGGGTGGGGAGTTAGAATCAGGCTTGCTTGTAGTCCTGTAAACCAGTCTTTTATACCGGCGAGATTATTCAGGCCGTCGGCATCTATAGTCAGGCGGAGCCGGTCCTGTTCGAGAAGCGTTTTGAGGAGCGAACGAAGTGCGCCGCTGACTCCAATGCCCGGGCCGAATGCCAGACAATCGTTTTCGACGGCGGCTTCGAGGACATGGTTGATTGCTTTTGCTGAAATTCGACCTGAGCTGTCTTCCGGCAGGGCGATGGTGGTAAATGAAGGCTCTATTGAGGCGACTATGGGCAATACGCTTTTCGGCGTTGCCACCCTTACAAGGCCCGCGCCGGCTCGCAATGCGGCCCGGCCCGCAAGGGCGGCGGCTCCGCTCATACCGGTGCTTCCGGCGATAATACAGACCTTGCCGAAATCGCCTTTGTGGGCGTCGATGGCCCTGGGCTTTAGCTTTGGAATAGATTCTATTAACTGCATACAAGCTCGTTTCGTGCAGTATATTACAAATAATGCCGGTTGTTGTCAACATCGACTAATTGTAATTCGTATAATCAATTTTTGCCAGCCTGCTTATGCTGAGCTCAATTTAAAAATTCCATTTAGAAATTGACAATCGGTTAGAAAGGTATATAATAATGTTTGTTCCGCAAGCGTCTTATATAGAATCAGACAATACATAGCTGGGCTTAACAAATTTAATGACGAGGCTAATAATGGGAAGAATACGTCAATTGATCAAGGTCGATGGACGAGAATGCTGGACATTATTTGATTCAGGTGCACGCAATACTTATGTTGTTCACTCAGTGTCTTCATTATTGGTAACTTCGAGAATCAAAAAACCGTTTCGATCTGCTATAGGTGGCCAGGTTAAAGAAACAAATGAAACAGCACTTTTAGAGGCTGAAATAGAGGGACGACGAATATCCACCCATGCGATGGTTATCGATGAAATTGGGAGTGATGAAAATGGAACTCCCATTGAAATTCTTTTTGGTGCATTAGCGATGCAACAGTGGGGTATAAGGCTGATTCCTGAACAAGAGAAATTGGATATGTCACATTATCCAGAAGAATTTGTAGAATTCTAAATCAACGAAGATATTATGAAGAAGGCAAATAACAAAAAAATGGCTGACGACTTGCTGCAGGAATACGACCTTTCCAAACTAAAGAATGGTGTTCGAGGCAAGTATGCCAAGCGGTTCCAAAAGGGAACGAATTTGGTACTGCTCTCGCCGGATGTTGCCAAGTATTTCCCCGATGAAAAATCGGTGAATGATGCATTGAGATATCTGGTCAGCATTGCCAGGGGCAAGCTGCGCCACGCGAATTGACCCGTAGATAAAACAACAGCGAAGAGTGCCTTCATCGCGTGCATGAGACCGTAGCATAGAAGACGGTTGCTTAGCCTTTTCATCTACTTGTGAAAGATAACTTAGCGAGTATCGCATTTGGAGTATTATCTGGAATAAAGTCCCGATAGCGGATTTATCTTGAAACCGTATAAACATAATTATACGCCGGAGAGGAGACGAAGATTATGGAAAGATGCAATTTCTGTGGAGACGAAGCCAAGAACCGTGAAGACTACATTATCCGAGTCGAGAACTACCCAGGCCCAGAGGACAGCAGAGAGATCCGTGTCTGCAGGAAGTGCTATCGAATCATAGCCGCAATCTCGCGTGGCAAGGGAACTCCGCTGTGGAACACCGGGGACTAGACAATGAGCTATGCGGCCCATAGCACTTCCGGTCGCATTTGGCTTCGCTCCCCGCACTCCTATAGCCAACAATGCATAACAATACCATGCAGGCGGACACTCGTACCTTGGCCCCTCAATTCATCGTTAGCGGCTTTGCCAAAGATTCGTCAGAGCGGCCCGCTCCGGCGGAGGCCTACGCCGAGCCTGAGATCCTGCCGAAGCCCGATTTGAGGTAGGGATAATATCGTACCTATTCACCGGCAGTCCAAAAATCCGAAGCACGAAACCCGAAATTCCAAACTCGGGCTGAAGGCTCGATGGTTTTGAACATTAGGATTTTGCTTATTTGTGCTTGTTTCGGATTTCGATATTCGGATTTCGAATTTTCTACTTTCCTGCTTCAATTTTTTTGTTTATAAGGGTTGCGGTGATGGCTGCGGAAAATCCGTTGTCTATATTTACTGCGGTGACGCCGGAAGCGCAGCTATTCATCATAGTTAGAAGGGCCGAGAGTCCCTCGAAACTGGAACCGTAACCGACACTGGTCGGCACAGCTATTACCGGACAACTGACAAGACCGCCGACAACACTGGCCAGCGCTCCTTCCATCCCCGCTACGACGATGACGACATTGGCGTTCTGTAGTTTTGGCAGATGTTTGAACAGTCTGTGCAGACCGGCGACTCCGACATCGCAAATCAGATTAGTTCGCTGGCCCATAATCTCTGCGGTAACTTTCGCTTCGCTGGCGACGGGTAAATCGGCGGTCCCTGCGGTCACTATCGGCAGGACGGACTTAGAGGCCGGCGGCTCTTTCTGTTCGAGTACAATTGCCCGAGCCAATTTTTCGTATCGTGCTTTTGGGAATTTACCGGTTTTTGCCAGTGCCTCGAAAACGTCCGGCTTAGCTCTGGTGGCCAGGACGTTATTTCCTTTTGCGGCGAGAGATTCGAAGATTTTAATTATATGTTCGGTGGTTTTTCCGGGGCAGAAGATGACCTCCGGGAAGCCGCGGCGGATTTGCCGGTGGTGGTCGATGCATGCAAAGCCTAAATCCTCGAAAGGCAGATGGCGAAGTTTCTCAACCGCCTGATCGATATCGATTTGGCCGTTCCTGACATGTTCCAATAATTTTTTTAATTGTTCAGCCTGAATAATTTACCTCTCTAAATTCCTGTTTGCGGATTCATAGTTCGCAGGTAATTAGGTACTATCAACTATGCACTTTCAGTTCAAGGGTCAGGTCTGCGAAAAATCCGGCCCTGAATTTATAATATGCCAAAGAGGCTACCATAAGTGGGTGATTATTGCAATATCGTTTTGGGGCGACTAGTAAATATCCTGTCGGTCTCAATTACTCTGCTATGCCATTTGATATTCCATCACCACAGAATAACTAAACTTCAGTTTATATCAGGCGTGGTTTCTGCCTGCCGAGATGGTTTTCTTTTGAGCTTTTGACGCAATAAACATGTCCTTATCAGTCAGGTCTGGATAGTTGAAATATCACAGGCCTAAAACCATCCGTACAGCAGGTAACCATATCTTTGTCTCCGTGCCAAACCGCCTGTATAAAATGACGAATATCCGCCCATGCCCAGTCACAAAAACCTTCTGGCTTTCTATACTGGGATTTAAGAATAAATTCCTGACCTTCCTGAAATACCTGACACGGCTTTCCATTAGTGTTACGAACTTTCTGATATATATCATGATGAACCGTGCATTTCAGGACTGTAATCTTGCATCCCCTTTTTAGGTGATTTTGCAGCTTTTGCCTGAGAGCCTACTGCTAATGTACCTGCCGATGCGGCAACAGCATTTTTAATGAATGACCTGCGTTTTATAGATATTTCCTTTCAAAGTATAAAAGCTATGATTTAATTCATAAATAGAATGATTTGTTTCAAAATCTTTGATAATTATTTTTTTCTATTCGACGGTTTGAACATATTTTTTTCGGTAAGGCCAAGTTGTTTAATCATATCGAGACAATAATCCATTTGCTTTGCCTGGTTTCGGGAATGGCTGTTAGCGCCGAATGCGAATTTTGCTCCGGCTTTTTTGGCCATTTTTAAGATTTTGGGACTCGGGATCCTGTATCGAGCGTTAATTTCTATAGCAACATCATTCTTAACGCAGGCATTGATTAATTTCATTACTCTTTGGTCGGTCCACAGTTTGTCATAATCAGCTCTGATTTCTTCGGGCAGAAAGGTTACATTTGCGATAATGTGGATAGGCTCAGAAGCTATATCGGCAAGGTAATCCGTATATCTGTCCATAAAGAAATCCACGTTGCGGATATTGACCTCTTCGTTTCGCCAAAGCCTGCTATATGTGCCGTTAGTGTTGGGGAAGGTCATACCGTCGGCCAATATGAAGTCGAGTTCTGAGAGTAACTTTTTTGAAAATACACGCATCCAGTCCCTGCCTTCGGCCTGAATGCCTATGTATGCACCTTTGCCTTTCATCCTTTTAAGATATTGCTTTAAATGTTCATTGCTGTAATTCCAGTAGTGCCTGCCTAAGTTATCAACTAAACCAAACTTAACGCCCATTTCCTTTGATAGTGCCACGGCATTATCTACATTAAAACCCCCCGTGACGTGGACGTGATATAAAACAATCTGAGATTTTGACAGGGTGCTTTCAGATTTGCCGGATGATTGTTTTGCCTGGCAAAATTTGGGGGACGAAAGAGTAATAAATATAACTGCCAGTACGTAAACTTTGAGTGTTAATAATCTATTCATTTTCATTCCTTTCAAAGAAAAAGCTTAAAAAGTTATTTCGCAGATTAAATAAATGGACAAAAGTATTATATCTCCAAAAAGAAACGTATCTTATTATAACGATGTGTATCGAATAAAAAATATTATATTTAAAAAGAAAATTTTAACCTGAGTGTGCTTTCGGTTCGAGAGTTAAATCAGCAAAGTGCCTTGCCTTGTATTTATGATATGCGAGCGAAGCTACCATGACTGCATTATCGGTGCAATATCGTTTTGGTGCGACGAGCAGTTTTTTGGGCGGGATATCCGAATCGCACATCTGTTGCAAAGAGGTTCGTAATTTATTATTGGCTGCCACTCCACCGCCTAAGAGGATGGTTTTTGCTTTGATTATTTTGGCGGCCTGCTTTGTTTTTTTTACGAGGACGTCAACGACGGCGGCCTGGAACGACGCGGCGATATCGGCGATTTGCTGAGCGTTCATCGAATCGACCTTGTTTTCGCCTTTCATGTCCTGGCCGCGGCAATAATAAAGGACGGCTGTTTTGATACCGCTGAAAGAGAAGTCCAGCGAATCGCGGCCGAGCATTGAGCGTGGGAATTTTATCGCATCCGGATTTCCTTTTTCGGCGGCTTTTTCGATACTGGGTCCGCCGGGATACGGCAGCTTGAGAATTGATGCGACCTTGTCAAAAGCTTCGCCGGCAGCGTCGTCGATGGTTGTGCCGAGAAGTTTCGGTTCCAGCGGCGAATGATAATCGTAAAGGCAGGTATGCCCGCCTGATACGATTAGGGCGACGGCGGGCAGCTCTAATTGTTCTTCGGACAGCATAGCCGATTGAAGATGGGCGTGCAGGTGATTTATTGCTATAAGCGGTTTGTTCCAGGCGAAGCTTAGAGTCTTGGCGGCGGTAACGCCAACGACCAGGGCGATGGTCAGACCGGGCTGATTGGCGATTGCGATTGCGTCAATATCATCTTTAGCGACATCAGCCTGCTCCATTGCCTCTTTTATTACAGGATATATTTTTTCGATGTGTGCGCGGGAGGCAAGCTCGGGGACGACGCCGCCGTATTTTTCGTGCAGTTTGGTTTGCGAGGCCACTACTGACGATTTAATGATCCGGCCATCGGCGACAACAGCCGCGGCGGTCTCATCGCAACTTGTTTCGATACCAAGAATATTTATTGGTTTGTTATTTTCTTTCATCGAGAAGGATATTAGCTGAAAAAAAGGCTTCTGTCAACGTGGGGTACGCATTGCGGAGAGTGGACAAATTAGGTTTTTGGGGAATGGGGTTTTTTGAAGGCGGCTTTGGTGAGGAGTATTATTTGTTTGCAGATGCTTTTGCAGACGTGCAGGAGTGAGAAACTTATTGGAACGAGCTGCGGCAGATGGAAATCGGTGCAAAGATTCTGAGGGAAATCATCGCCGGTGATTTGGATTTTAGCTGGGTCCGAGCAGCCGAATCCGATTTTTTTTGCGGTTTTGATAATCGGTATTTCCTGCGGGTTGATGTTGATTAGCTTTGCGCAGATAGTTTCACAGGCGATTGGTTCGGTTCCGCCGATGAACCAGCCGAGTGGTCTGGTTCGGCCGCGGATTGGGCCGGGGCCATCCATCGCCATGACGCCATCGATAATTGTCAGGGCCGGGTTCAAGAACTTGTAAATGTCGATGAGCAGCTCACAAAAGTCATCGGGATTGCCGCCTTTTTTGAAGTGCCAGAGCGCCTTTCGCTTGCCGCTGACACAGCCGAACATATTTTTGAGGGCGAATGTAGCCAACAATTGCTGATGAGCTTTGAGTTTCGGCAGGTTTATGATGACGTCGGCATCGAGAGCGACCGAGCTTATGCCGATGCGGGTGTTATTCGTTCCTATTTGGCACCATTTTGGTTTGTCGAGCTGTTTTACCGGTACGGACAGTTTTTTCAGGTCTTCTTCCATGCGCAGCGCTTTTACACAGACGAACGTATTGCTCCATGCGGGTGAGTCGGCGAGGAATGGTTTTGCACCGAAATCTTTCAAGAGACGGGCGGTCTCGATAATTACCGTCGGGTGAGTTTGTGTGGCGTGACGGCGGGACCGTGGGGCGATGAAATTCGGCTTTAGCAGGACGGTATCGCCCGGGGTGACAAATTTTCGGAGTCCGCCGAGCAGTTCGAACTGTTTTTGTATTGCTTCGGCTATCTTTGACGGGTTGTAGTCAGTGCATCGTGATAATGTTACTGTTGGGCTGGTCATACGTTGGTCAATAACTTGTCCTTGTACACACAAGCAGGAATAATCTGACGGCCGGCTTAGGTTCGAAGGTAGTCCGTTCTGTTTCGCTGAAGAAGAGGCTGCCTTGGAGGTTACTGAAGAACATGCCGCCCAAAGCCGTTTGGTCGCTGATGTATTCTTTCGGGCCGAGCAGGATAAAATCGCCCGGGCCCATTCTCAGTCCGAAGGCTGCCGGGCTAAAGGTGAACTCCCGGCGTTGTGTGCGGACGTTTAATAGTGGTATTGTACTTTTTATCATCGGTGGGGAATATACGGGATAGGCGGTTACATTGCATACCCCTCTTAGGCCGGGTGTTTTTTGTGTTTTAAGCCGCAAAGCGAGGATTCCGGGCCCAACATTTGCCCCTTCTCTTGAGCCGTAAGTTGAGGTGAAGAAGATGGTTCGCGGGCTGTCTATTCGGGCGACGGAAATGGTCTCAGGTATCTCGTCGGCGAGCATTAGCGAGACTTTGTTTATTTGTTTTGCTCCGGCGGCAATTATTGAGGTGAAGGTTTCGTTCCACATTCGAATTTGGCCGAAATGAACGGAAAACGAGTTTTCGGCGAAAGAATGAGAACTTTGATATCGCAGATTTTTTGTAAACAGGGTCTTGCGAACGTCATCGAGTTTGTCGATGTTGTCGGACGGCATTTCGAAAACATAGAGGTTGAAATTTGTCGATTCCACCAGGCGAGAAGTCTGCTTGCCGCTTTGGCTGGGGGCCAGATCGCCGATTTTGAGGTTCTTCCATAAAGGTTCTTCCGGAGGGGGACAGCCTGTTAAAGCGAAACACATAAAGCAGAGGGCGATAGTCAGATATTTTGCTCCTGAGCTATTGTGTTTGGAGTCTGGTACGGCCGCAATTTTGAGAAGACGAGTCATAAAAATAAATTATCAATTGTATTATTAGCTGTCAATTATTACTTCGATTCACCATATATCATCGGCTGCATTGGCTTTCTTGTCCACGAAATCCCAGCCAGTGTTGAGGAAGGTGACGGCTGGACCAAAATAAGGGGGCAGGCCCTTTCGATTGATTAATGATTATTTACTATTGATTATAGCAGTCCGTCGATTGCAGCAGTAAGCTCATTTTTATTAGTTACTCCGACCCATCTTCTTATCTCCTGGCCATCCTTGAATAAGATGAACGTAGGTATGAAACGTATGCCATAGTTCGTAGTAGCCTGGGGTTCATTATCGACGTTGAGCTTGCCGACTTTGATCTTGCCTGCGTATTGGTCTGCAATTTCCTCGATAACAGGAGCCATCGTCAGGCAGGGGCCACACCAGGGCGCCCAGAAATCAACCAGCACCGGTACATCAGAACCAAGAACAATCTGGTCAAAATCAGCATCAGTCAGCTCGATTAAACCTGCCGGCGGCAGAGTCGTAAAGCACCAGACATTGCCCTTCCACGGACTATTCGGGTCGGTGTCATTGACCTCATCTACTCGCCAGTAGTAAGTAGTGCCCGGATCAAGGCCATCCGGATAAGGACTTCCGGGAAGACTAATATTAAAAGATGTTTCGGTTTGGTTTCCCTGGAATGTCCCGGCGAGGCCATCGTTGACATCGTTAAAATTTTCGCCGAAGTAAATATCGTGCGAGACAGCACAAATGCCCGGCCGCCAGGAAAGCGTCACACACGTATCCGTATGATGGGTACCATCTTGTGGATTGGGGGCCGTAGCGAACAGTTCTTTGCTTAACCCTATCACATTGCGTACCCAGTCGCCGATGAACTCAGCACAGGTCAGACCTCTGTCGTCTATCCAGCCATCAGGACCACCATCAGCCTGGTTTATAAAGGCGACGTAACCGCCGGTCTCTGTGTTGTGAAGAACAACAGGATCAGCCTGTGCTTCTGCGTTTGGGTCATCTGTGCCGTCCAAAGATGCGAATATCGCAGCAACTTCCCAGGGGGCTTCAACAGCAATGAGAACCACCGGTCTATCAGTTTTGGCACGGTCATTTAGACTGGGTAGATATTTCGTACCTGTCGGTGTCACCGTCATCTGAGTATTATCACCGAAGAATAAGATAATCCAATTAGAAAGGTCAAGTATGTTTGCGGCACCTGCGTCGCCGTTCTGAGCCTGCCGATCTCCCTCTTCATACGAGACGTATCCGAACCAGCCGCCTACATTAATAAACATGTTTCCGCCGTCGAGCCACTCTTCAGCACGAGAGCCATCCGGCTGAAGGTTTGGGAATAGATAGAGGACACTCGGCATGCATCCGTTAAGCCAGATAATATCCATTTCACCATC
>CAZWME010000074.1:0-12008 GCA_964634515.1 uncultured Pirellulales bacterium
TAGCTCACTTTAGGCATTTTAGTCACTTTAGGCACTCTTTCAATTATAACATATTCCCGATACACCCTTTTTATGCAAAACAAACCCAATTTCAGAAATGACAAAATGAGCGCAAACTTATTTACCACAAGGGATTATGAAGAAAATAGCCATTCTGGCCACCAAAAAACAAAGCCAATTCAAACCCAATTCAAAGCCAATAAAGCCAAAAACAAACCCAATTTAACCCAATTCAAAGCCAATTCAAACCCAATTTTTCGAAAGGCCAAAATGCTGGAGTTTACACAGAGTTTATCCCCGGGTGTTCAGATGTTCAGAAATCTTCTCGAAATTAGGTTTTTCGATTACACCTCTTTCAGTAATGATAGCTGCTATATCCTTTGCCTCGGTAACGTCAAAGGCCGGATTGTAAATATCAACATCTTCCGGCGCGGTCCTTCTTTCGCCGAACGATGCCACTTCATCAGCGGCCCTTTGTTCAATCGGTATCTCGGCCCCGCTTTTTATACTCAAATCGAACGTGCTCGAAGGCGCCGCGATATAAAACGGTATTGTGTGCTCTTTGGCGAGAATGCTAACGCTGTAAGTTCCAATCTTATTGGCCGCATCACCGTTTGCCGCAATCCTGTCGGCACCCGTTATGACCGCGTTGACCTTTCCCTGCTTCATCAGCCATCCTGCCATATTGTCGCAAATCAGAGTAACATCAATTCCCGCCTCCTTCAGCTCCCAGGCCGTCAGTCGAGCGCCCTGAAGCAATGGCCGGGTCTCATCGGCATAGACCTTAAACTTTTTTCCGTTTTTGTGTGCCTCGAACATTAGCGACAATGCCGTACCCTGTCCGGCTGTCGCAAGCGCCCCTGCATTGCAGTGTGTCAAAATACCGGAGCCGTCTTCGATAAATTTCTGGCCGTTCTGACCAATCCGCCTGCACATATCCTCATCTTCCTGACAGATAGCATGTGCCTCAGCCAAAACAGCTTCCTGAAGAGTCGGTATAGTTGCATCTGCATTTACTGCCGCAAATTCTTCTATACTTCGACGGACCCTCTCAAGTGCCCAAAACAAATTCACCGCCGTCGGGCGAGACGAAGCGAGATAATCTACAGACTCAGCCAGAACTTTAAGTCCCTGTTCTAGGCTATCACCGGATTGGAGCTTCTGCATAGCGAGAACAAGTCCGTAACCCGCCGAAACGCCTATCGCCGGTGCGCCGCGAACGGCAAGCGTCTTTATCGCCGCAAAAAGCTGTTCGGTATCCCGGCACTGAAGCTTAACAAATTCGGTAGGCAATCGCCGCTGGTCTATAAGTTCCAGAAAGCCGTCGGTACCGCCAATCCATTTAAGTGTTTGAGCTATCATAAAAATCTTTTCTCTAATATCATGTTTTGGATTATCTATCAACTCTGGCGCCGCCGCCACCTATAACTTTTTCGACTTCACGCAGACTGGCCGTGGTAGTATCGCCGGATGTGGTCATTGCCAAAGCGCCGTGTGCGGCGCCGTAGTTCACCGCCTCGGCGGCAGATTTACCTTCCATAAGACCATATATCAGGCCCGACGCAAAACTATCGCCGCCGCCGACACGGTCATATATTTCAAGGTCCGACCTCAGCGCAGCATCGTGAAATTCGCCATCGGCGTAAATTACAGCACCCCAGTCATTGACCGACGCAGTCTTGGCGTTTCGTAGTGTTGTGGCTACGACCTTGAAGTTCGGGAACTCTTTTGTTACCTGCTCGATCATTTTTTTGAAATTCGTCGGGTCGAGCTTCGAGAAGCTTTCGCCTGTGCCTTTTACTTCAAAACCCAGAGCGGCTGTGAAGTCTTCTTCGTTTCCAAGCATGACATCGACGTGCGGCGCTATAGCCCGATTGACTTCCATTGCCTTTTCCCGGCCGCCTATATCTTTCCATAGAGAGTTGCGAAAGTTCAGGTCGTAGGAAACTATAGTGCCGTGCTTTTTCGCTGCCGTGACGGCCTCGATGATAACATCGGGTGTCGTCTTCGAGAGTCCTGCGAAAATGCCTCCGGTATGAAACCATTGCACGCCGTCTGTGCCGAATATATTGTCCCAATTGATATCACCTTTCTTCAGTTGTGAAGCGGCGCTGTTCGCCCTGTCCGAACAACCCACCGCGGCCCGCACGCCGTGACCTCGCTCGGTGAAATTCAGGCCAATCCTTACTTTCCTGCCGATGCCATCGTACGGGACCCATTTGACATACTCCATACTCACGCCGCCCTGATACATCAAATCCTCGAGCAATCTTCCGACGGGATTATCGACAAGGGCGGTGACAACTGCGGCCCTTTGGCCGAAGCAGCGTTTAAGACCTCTGGCGACGTTGTACTCTCCGCCGCCCTCCCAAACCCGAAAATACCGGGTCGTATGAATTCTTTCTTCGCCCGGGTCTAATCGAATCATTATTTCGCCCAATGAGAGTATGTCGTATTTGCATTCCGACTTCTGCCTTAAATCGATTATTGCCATAGAGAGCCTCCTTTTTGGATTAGGGAACCTTTATTTTAACTATATATTTTCCCCTCTCTGTAATCCATCCATGCCGGCTCGAACGCCTTTCTTTCCGTAGGTGCCGGTCTCAATTCGATTGTACTACTGCCGAACAAATCGTCCGCGCTCTGGTCGTATTCAATATGCAGGATGGAATTTCTCAATGACTGGTTCTCAGGCTTGAACTTCAAAGGTTTATTTGCGGCCTTATCAATGACATCGGGATGTATTTCAATACCATCAGAGGCCAGGACAAGATGCGAGCCTCGTGAGCCGCTGTCCTGTTTGAGCAGTTCCACAACGGCCTTGAGATACCCAATACTCGCTAGGGCCAGATGTTCGGCTTGTATTGCCTTGACAATGCCCTTGGCGCCTTTTGAATCGAGTCCTTTCTGTTGTATGTTTTTATAAAGCTCAACCGCTTCTTTCAGGGCTTGTTGAGCATCATTCAACTCTCGAATATGTCCCCCTGATGCGGTCATACGGCTTCGGATTTCTTCCAGGATTTCTTCGGGATTAAGGCCGGATGAGTTTTTAAATTGCTCAAGACCTGCGACAATGTCACTTAACTGACTGTCAATATCAGTCTGCTTGTCCGAATAATCCGGCAGCTCACAGCCATAGACATTTACGACATATTCGGCCGCACGCAGCCCGCCGGTCTGGCCGGCGTTAAGGGCCGAGCCGCCCGGACGTTTGACACCGTGTGTCCCTGCCATCTCACCTATTATAAAGGTCTGCGGTATGTTGGATTGCCACCATTTATTTACGGCAAAACCGCCGTTGTTATGCTGTGCACAGACTGCGATTTCGAGCGGCTCAGAATATAAATCGATGCCGTTCTCTTTATATATCTCGATAGCGGGGGTGTTCATATGTGCTAATCGTTCGATAGGTGTTTTCTGCAATGCGCCGGCTTTCTGCAGATACTCTTTGGCTTCCGGCTCAAGCTCATCGATATCGAACTCATCCATAGAATCACTGCCGACCGGATTTTTTAGAAAATCCATATAGACCCGCCGTCCCTTTTGTGTTTCGTTGAATACAAGGATGTCAACCAGAGATGATTGCAGGTTTTCTATCCGTTGCGGATCGAAGGGCCACTGATAGCCCTTGAGAAAAATATCCGTTGCCATTTTGCTCATCGACGGAAAAAAGTCCGTCAGAAATTCTTTCTCTTCTTTGCCGTCTGCATCCGTGCTGAAAATTCGTGGTAACGCCTGCATGTATGTGCCGGAAACGTTCCAGCGGAATTTGATACTCGCCAGGCCGAACTGTGACTCGGTCAGATTTGCCCCGATAAGGCCCGCCTTGAAAGCAAGTCCGTGGATACCGAGCTGTCCTTTCGGATAGACGGTGGTTTTGAACATCTCGCCCGGGCCCCCGGCGGCGAGAATTATATTCGCGCCGAGGTAAACAGTTATGGCGTAATTAGATTCATCGATATTTTTCTTATCAACGGTTACAACGCCCGTAATTCGTTTAGATTCGCCGGAGCCTGTTGTCAGCAAGTGTGCTAATTCCTGCCGGTCGTAAATTTCAACACCGTATCGTTCGAGCTGTTTTTGCAGACACTGGCTCATAAACCTGCTCGTTTTTGGTCCGGCTGACGTGGCTCGTTCGTAAGGGTCATGGTCTGTCTTATAGCCGATGAACGTGCCCGCCGAATCTGTCGGAAACGGAACGCCCGCTTGGACTAAATGGTAGAATTCACGAAGCGAGCCGATTGCTTCGATAAGCGCCGAATCGCCGTGACAGCACCCGGCCGCTGTCAGGCTCTTTGCGAACTCTTCGGCGCTGTCGGGAATATCCGGACTTGTGCCAATCTTATAATAGGTCTGTTTGTCCGAGCCGCTCATCCGCGATGCACCCAGCCCCAGGCCTGCGGTTACTACGGCTATTCTTTCCTTCGGATTGGCAATGCCCTTTTGGGCCATAAAATCACACAGGTGCACAGCGCAGTTCATTGCCGCCGCACCTGCTCCTACGATTACTGTGTTGTAACTATGAAAGGTTATCGTCTGATTTGCTATTTGCCTTGTCTCCATAAATTTCTTTCTCCCATGAGCAATGGTCATTTGATAATACAGATTACTTGTTCGAGGTATTCTCCAACAATTTCGGTTTCACAAAATCTTCAGCCATCTTGCGCGGCAGCACCCTGGCATTACCTTCTCTATCGCAAAAGTAAAGAGACGACTGCGAGGGCATCCTGCCGTGGCCGTCCGCCCAAAGGGCGTAAAAATCGGGATGGGCATCTACCGGATGCCGAGCATAAGTGTGATTGTACGGGCTGCCTTTCGTAAGCTGTTTGATTTTGTACCAGGAGTTTCCCTGATTCCTGCTTACCCACATAGCCATCTCGCCGCCCGGATTATACGGTTGCGGGCCGGTCTCCGTAGGCCCGATTATTCGCCACGTCCCGTCGGTCTCGATGTAGAGCGAGCCCATATCGTAATTGTTATCCGAGACACAAGCCTCTCTTATCTGCCATTTCCCGCCCGTCCAGTGAGCGGTCGTCCAGGTGCGTGGATTATTTTTCGGCCCGGACTCATATCCCTTGCTTGTTATAAACAAAATAACGGGCATTCCCTTTTTATCCAGCCTAATGTCCTTTAGATATACGTTAAGACCCTGAGCCTGGTAATCGCCGACAAGTGCGGAGTTCTTAATATCTCTCAGAGGCAGCACCAGTTTTTTCCCGTCGGCGCTCCGCCAGGTTTTACCGAAGTCGGTCGTTTGGACATAGTATAAATTCGTCCGCCAGTTCAGACCTTTTCCCTCGGGGTGAAAATTAAACGCGGTTCCGGCTTTATTGTTATTTGCGGTGCTTATTTGATAGTGTCCCTTATCTATCGCGGCAATCCGGTTCCACTTCGACCATTCGATACCATCTGTGCTTGTCGTAAAGCAGATAGTACGGTCAACGGGATAATTGTAGCGAGTGAAGAAACAGATGAAGCCTTTCCCTTTAATGTACCAGGGCTGCATATACGAAAAATTTTTCATTAAAAATTTTTTACCGTTTTCTATCTTTGTAGCGTTTATCAGCTCGAACTCGCTTATATCGTACGACCTTTTGCTTCTGTGGACATACGAAGGTCTGCTGGTACCGTGTGAAGTTGAGAATATCCAGATGTACCCATTGTCATCTACTGATATAACCGGATTATCGTGGGCATCGCTGGTTTTTTTATCCAGAAGAATGGTCGGGCGCGGTACCATACCCGTCTTGTGGTCATAGTAAGAGATCATATGCAGGAGCTTTCGATTGCTGTCTGTGAATGTCCCGCCGTAACAGAAAAAAGTTTTTTTAACCTTATCGCAATAGACGGCAAACGGTTTGTGCTTGGCGCAGTATGTTCCCAATCCTCCGCTGTACTTATAGACGTACTCGTCGCCGGACGGCTGGTTCATATACCAGATACCGCGATAGCCGGTGTCTCTGCTGTTGATTGTCAGTTCCGGGCCGGAGACTTCGGAATTTGCGCGCAAAACTGTCGATGAAAAAACGACAACGGCTGCTGATAAAATTCGCAGCCAAAAACCAGTAAGATCTGTGTTTTGCATCTCGTATCTTGTTATGTATTTATGGTTCTACTAAATGTTGAAATTTCTGCCTGTTGAGCGGCTTATTTCTTCGATTGAGGCTTTGGAAAAATCGATATCGGGATATTTTTCCGCTCGCAGGTTATCTATCAATTGTTTAATGATTGTCAGCTCTTCAGCCAAAAGAATATAGTCCTGCTCGTCTATGATTTTATTCATTGTTGCCTTTTCAATCATGCTGAAGGAGCCGCCAAGCACCAGAACTTCCGTGTTAATATAATCGGGAATGTTACCCGGATTTGTCCCGCCCGTTGGCACCAGGCTGATTTTTTTATGAATAGCCGGATCGATGGCTTTGACAAAGGCCGGCCCGCCGAGCTGTTTGGCAGGGAATATCTTGCAAAGGTTCGCGCCTTTGGAAAACTGGCTGACAACCTCGGTCGCACTGCCGCATCCCGGTATAATAGGCAACTGCCCGGCGTATTTGTTATAACTGGCGCCGCTGAAATTGACCGCCGAGACAAGATAGCACGCACCTGCATCCACAACCTCCTGCACCGATGGCAGTGGGTCCTGCGGATTGGCCTTATTATAGACATCAAGCATTTCAGGCCAGTCAATCAGGCTCGCCGTGCCCGCCGCGAAATCGGGAAGCTCTTTACGTAGCCGTGCGAGTTTTTCCAGAGGTTTATTTATCCGGCAGGTTACTTCCATATTGTTTACGCCCGCCTTGATAAGGGCCTCGGCCGTCTTGACAATGTCGAGCTTGTTCTGGTTAAAGACGAGAATGAAGCCGTCTTTCAACAGTGTCGTGATTGTATCTTTAATATCCATTATTACTCCCTACAGTCTTCTAAAATGAAATCCGCCATCGACGTTAATTATCTGGCCGGTTGAGAAATCAAGCCTGCCTTCGGCAATTGCGCCGACCGCCTTCGCGATGTCTTCAGGCTGTCCCCACCGTTTAATCGGAGTTAGACCTTCCGCTATCAGCTTGTCGTATTTATCTTTAACGACGCTGGTCATGTCCGTTTCGATGATACCGGGCCTTATTTCAAATACTCCGATGCCGTACTCGGCCAATCTGTCCGCGTACAGCATAGTCATCATTGAAATCCCCGCCTTGCTCACGCAATACTCACCCCGTGCGGGTGAGCTGGTATATGCCGATATTGAGCCCGTGCTTACAATTCGAAATCCACGCTCGGGATGTGCCTTTTTCTGTTCAACCATCCAGTTGGCCACAAGCTGAGTCAAAAAGTATGGGCCTTTCAGGTTTATTCCCATTACTCTGTCAAAGCTCTCCTCGGTTGCTTCAAGAAGGTCCATCCGTTTCGAAGGGGCCACGCCGGCATTATTAACCAGCATATCGCATCTGCCGAATTTGCTTTTGGCCAGAGCGACAAGACTGCTCCTGTCCTCGGCACTGCTTATGTCACCTCGCAAAATCTCGCACTCGGCGCCGGCTTCGGTGATTTCTTTTTGCGTCTGCGCCGCGCGTGATTCGTCCGGCTTGCCATCGGCGCTAAAATCAAAATGATTAACTACGAGATTATAACCTAATGATGCTAATTCTTTTGCGATGCCTTTTCCGATGCCGCGACTTGCCCCGGTAACAATTGCTGCGGGTCGTTCTGCCATTTTCAAAATCCTTTCTTATTTTATTTTAGAAATTCGTCAATCTCTTCTGCCGCCTTCATCCCGTCGGCAACTGCTGCGACCACAGTCGATGCCCCTCTAACAAGATCGCCGCCGGCAAATATCCCGGCCCGAGATGTTGCAAGTGTGTCTTCCTTGGTTCGGATAAGGCCGTTTGCCATCTCCACACCGGGAAGGATTTCACTGATTTCTTCCGGCGGACTCTGGCCGATGGCCTCGACCACGACATCCATATCAAGCTCATAAGCGCTCGACTCTATCGGTTCAGGCCGACGCCTGCCGGAAGCATCCGGCTCACCTAATCGAGTCGGGCATACCTTGATTGATGTCAGTTTGCCGTTTGCGGAAATATATTCGAGCGGCTGTGTCAATATCAGAAAATGTACGCCTTCGTTTATTGCTCTCTGGCGTTCGGCGCTCCAGGCGGGCATCTCCTTGAAAGACCGGCGATATATAACGTAAACGTCTTTTGCGCCGAATTGTTTTGCCGTAACCGCCACGTCCATCGCCGTATTGCCCCCGCCTATCGCTGCGATAGCTTTGCCTGCCAGTTTTAATTTTTCGGACTTCTTTGCCGCCGAAAGAAAATCCATCGAACTGTAAACACCGTCAACGGTATTATCGCCAATACTTACCGATTTCACAAGACCCATACCGATAAAGACTCCGTCAAATTCCTCCTCCATAATATTATCCAGGTTGAAGTCAGCGCTTAATTCTTTTCCAAGACGTAAAACCATCCTGTCTTTCGGAACATCGGTGAAAATAGCCGAGATTTCACTCTTCAATGAGTCGCCCTGCCTGTCCGGCGGAATTACGGTATCCACCATCCCGCCGAACTTGCTGCTCTTGTCGAATATTGTCACAGTGTGTCCCGCTTCGAGAAGCTTGGCCGCACAGGACAGTCCTGCCGGGCCTGCTCCGATTACGGCTATCTTCTTTCCCGTAGCTTTTTCTGGTATCCGCAGCTTCGACCAGCCGTTCTTATTGGCCTGGACCGCAAGATACTTTTGTATGCCCGCAATGGCTACCGGTTTATCGCCGATAAAGGCCTGCAGGCAGCTTCCCTCGCACTGCTGCTCGACCGGACACAGCCAGGCACAGACTTCGGGAAATATATTTTTTTCTCGTAGCACTTCGTATGCGTCTTTTTCATTTCCGTCGAGGAACAGGCTGATGAATTTCGGAATATCGACGCCGGCCGGACAGCCCAACTGGCATGTAGGCTCCTGGCACTTGCGGCATGACGATGCCAGCCGAAGCAGATTGTCTTTGTCGCCCATCCTGCCGTTCTCGAATATCGGGCCGTAAACTTCATTGTCCCGTATCACGCAGCCCGTTGTTCCGCCATCCCGCATTATCTGCGTGCACGCGCTGCAGCTTACGCAGACCTTTTCCGGGAACATCCGGCCTTTGGTAATAATATCTTTGGCGAAATCAGGATACGCGAACGCCATCCTGCCGGCGCCGACCAGAGTGGTAAGGCCGGAGGCTTTGTTTGCCGCTCCCACGTTGGCAAACAATGTTCGCAGCCAGCTATAACCGGTGCCTAAAATCGCTATATCGGGAAATTCCTTTTGAATTTCACCGGTAATATTTACGAGCCTGCCTACGCCCGCCAGCGGATGTTCCGGCTCTTCATAGCCGCCGACTATCGTTTCATTGAAAGGCCGGCCGACGTGCGGGTTGTAATAGGGATTTGCGATAGTGACGTTAACCAGATTGACACCGTGCTGCTGTAAAAGGCCAATCAGCTTCTTCGGCTCCGTCAAATCCGGCTTTGTGTAATCTTTCTTATCAACACCCCAGCCGTAAGGATACGGTATAGCGTCGTAAACTCCGAGGCGGGTTACAACCTGTGAATTTTCTCCGAGTTCGTTGTGAATCTTATCGATGACTTCAAGAACAAATCTTGTTCTGTTCTCGAACGACCCGCCGTACCTGCCCTTTCTTTTATGGCAGGCGAAAAGCTCATTTATCAGATAGCCGTGACATGACTTTATATCCACCGCGTCGAAGCCGACCTTGAACGCGAGCCTTGCCGCCTCAACGTAAGCGTCCTGAAGCTTATCGAGGTACTCATCCGTTACGAGGGGCCAGTCGTCCGGTATCCTGCTGTTTCTGTCCGGATTGGGTTTTTGCTGCGGAACCAAAGGGTCGCGGTAAGGGTCCCTTTGGGGGATAATCGGATATACTGCACCTTCCGGTTTGCTGTACCTTCCCGAATGTGTCAACTGTAGCACCATTACCGGCCTGTGCTTTGGTCCGTTAGCCTCAGCCGCGGCCTGGCGTATCATTTCGACCATTGCGCGGAAGCTGTCTTTGTTCTTCTCATGGAGCCATAACTGTCTCGGATTGGCCCTGCCTTCTGGTACTACCGCGGTCGCCTCGACCCACAGCAGGCCCGCGCCTCCTGCGGCGAATCTCTCATATCTTCGCAGCGTCAATTTTCCAGGGCGGCCCTGCGAATCACCGTCGCAGCCCTCCATAGGATGAACAGCTAACGAGTTCGGTATTAAAAGACCGCCGGCTTGTACGGGTTTGGCTAATATAGAAACGTCGTCGCTGGCTTTGATTTGCACACCCAGCCGCTCGCTTAGTTGTTTTAACTCTTCAGTGCTGCCTAATTGAAATTCCCACATCTTGCCTTCCTTATCTTTTGCTGCTCCTGCCTGATATTTACTTCGTGAGATACAAAGCTTATCTCAGGGGGTGATTCTACCCTACTATTGTCCTGATTTCAAGCCTGTGATAGGTTGGCCTGAATAGTGTTTTGAAGCAGCTTTGATGAACGGGAATTTCATACTGTTTTTAGTTTATAAAGAGCAATCTGGGTTATAATGCGCGGGGTATGTAACTTTCGAATCGCCTGATGTATTGCCAATCTCCTTTATACTCGTGACAGAGGCCCCAGCGAATACCTTCAAGCGGGTTCTTGTCCGTATCGAGTGAACGAATTAAACCAACGGCGTGAGGTCCCGATTTAATGTGTGATTTGATTTCAAAGTTGATGCCGTCTTCAGCAAATTGAATGGTGTTTCTCTCAGGGCCATCAGTTGTTAACATCGCAGCCATGCCGCCCCTGTAGGGCCAAATACAAATTTCATGGCCGCTGTTGGTAATTGGGTTGTATGGGGATTTGATGTAGGGGCCTTCCGGTTTGTCGGCGATAGCGACGCCCCATTTTATTTCCCGTCCTCCGAATGTCAGGCGTTCTCCCATACGCTCGCCTTTATAGTAGAGGTAAAATTTGTTTTTATAATACATCAGCGTAGGGTCGTGCACTTTATGGCTGTCGAAATCACCCTGTTTTTTCACCTTAAATCGGTTATCCTCGTCGCCCAGCCATTGGCCGTTGTCGGCGGGTTTGAGAATAGGCGCTGCTAATTTTTTCCAGGGTCCATCCGGAGAGTCGGCAATGGCCATACCGACATTATTTTTTACACGGTTTACATAAGGGGCTTTAACTACCTGATAAACAAGATAATACTTTCCATTGTGGGCCAATACTTCGGGAGTAAATACCGCCCGGTCGTCATAAGAGCCGTTGGGTCCTCTTCCAACGGCCAGTCCCTGTTCTTTCCAATCCCATCCGTCTTTTGAGGTGGCGTACCAGACCTCGGTTAAATCCCATGGGAAGACCTTTTTCGAAGGATCACCTGTGCCGAATCCGTATGCTTTTCCATGGCCCCTGGTGTACCAGACATAATAGGTATCGGCCACCAGAATAACCGCAGTCGGGTCTCTGCGAATTACGCCTTCTTCGTATCGGAAATCACCTTTTAAATCCCGCTTTCTAAAACTGCAAAACCACTCGGTGCCCTGCTCGTAATGTCTTTCTATTGCACGCTTTGATGCGGCACTCAGCTTATCCCTGTTTGAAATGGCATTTTTTTCATAAACCTTATCATCGATGTTTCCGGTTTCAGAGGTCGATTCGCATCCGGCCAAACTGATGATAATGCATAATAGAAATAGGTAAATAATGTGTTTCATTGTTTGTAATACCTCAAAAAAGCAGGACTTTATTGTTAATCTTATCCGGGATTTAACATATATGATTGTATATTTCTGCTCAGCAGGAATCCAGCATCAATTTAATTGGTACCCTTAAGGGTAGTAAGTTCCGCGAGTAGCATTATTGATATCATTGTAAGGTTCCTATCCACGCAAAAGGATTTATTTTTGGCCTTTCGGTAATTGGGTTTGAATTGGGTTTGTTTTTTTGGCCCATAGCCGCGTTTTCTTCATAAGCCCTTGTAAATACTCACTTTGCATCAATTTT